>JACZKK010000117.1 GCA_014860115.1 Ignavibacteriaceae bacterium | reverse complement strand
GAAATTGTGGAGGATACTGGTTGAAGTTTCCATCATCACAAATAGCAGAAGTATATGGATTGGATAGAACAGAGTGTGTAATCAATTTGAGTGCAGGATGGAATATAATAGGCGGCCCGAACTGCAACGTACCGATAAGCAGCGTATTAGATCCGGGAGGAATAATAGTACCGGGAACATTGTATGGGTACTCAGGAAGTTACACGCAGGCAACATCGATCGATGGAACGAAAGCTTATTGGATAAAGACAAGTTCAGCAGGTACGCTTACGATAAGCTGCAGCAATGTAGTGTTGAAAGAGAATAGTGATGAATTAGAAAAGATAACAGAAGCAACAGAAGAATTCAGTCAGGTAGGAATAACTGACAGAGAAAACAGCAGACAGGTTTTGTACTTCAACGGAAAGCTTGAAGGAAATGTAGAAAGGGAAAGTTACAGTATGCCTCCGGTTCCACCGGTTGGAGGATTTGATGCAAGACTAGAAGATGATTACAGGTTGATAGAAAATGATGAAGCAGAGATAAAGTTACAGGTGAGTGAATATCCTGTAAGAATAAAAATCACAAACCTGAAGAATGGTGTAGAATATAAATTGATAGAGATAGCGAGTGGAGAGGAAGTCGGAAATCACAGAGTGATGAGTGGGGAAGAGATACTAATCAGTAATGAATCAGTAAATAAGCTGAGGATAGAGAAAGAAGGAGAAATACCTGCAGCATATAGTTTGGAGCAGAACTATCCGAATCCATTTAATCCGAGTACAACGATAAAATTCTCATTACCGGAAGCGACGAATATTACACTTAAGATATACAATACATTAGGAGAGAAAGTAGCCGAGTTAGTGAACACAAACTTAGAAGCCGGATGGTACAACTACAGTTGGGATGCAGGCAACATTGCCAGCGGAATTTATATCTATGAATTGAGAACTGAGAAATTCGTATCAATAAATAAAATGATTTTGATGAAATAAAATAAATAATTAACTATTTCCCCAAATAACTATGGGTTATTCAAAAATGAAAAAACATATACTCTTTTTTGTGATTGTATTTTTATACAATTCACTAAACTTTGCCCAATGGGTATCGCTCGATAAAAATTCTTTACCAGATTCAAAGCCTAATGTCCAACTGATTAGTGATGATATTACTGGTACAGTTATTAAAGTTGATCTGACAGGATTCCAGATAAAAGAATTTAATGTTAATGGAAAGGTATTCCATTCAATTGATCTTGGTTCGCTAGGTATCACTAATGAAGTTGGAATGCCGGAGATTCCTCACATAGCAAAAATATTAGCAATACCTGATCAGGGCACAGTTAGTGTGGAAGTTATTGAAGTAAGCAAGTCTCAAATCATAAAAGGAATTAACATTCCACCAGCCAGAGAAAGCTGGAGCGAAGGTAAACCTGAAACTCCATTTTTAGAAAATGATTTGGTATATGGATCTGAAAATCTTTATCCTAATGAGCTTGTAAAAGTTGAACAACCAGTAATATTCAGAGATTTTAGAATTGCTCGTGTATCAATTTTTCCAATTAGATATTCTCCGGTAAGACAAGAGATAAAAGCTATAACTTCAATCACGGTCAGAATTAAATATGGTGGGGGTTCAGGGATAAATCCAAAGCTTAGTCTCAAAAAACCAATAGCGCCATCCTTCGATAGGATTTACAAAAGTTGCATATTTAATTACAAGGAAGTACTGCAGCGGGAGTACAATGGTGATGTCACTGGTTATGATCATATGCTGTGCATTATGCCTGATTCATTCGTGACTTCTTTTCAATCTTACGCTGATTGGAATCATAAAACAGGTACATATATCAACGTTATAAAATTCAGTGATATAGGTGCTACAGGAACCAATCCGGTTCCGATTAAAAATTATATTAATACTGCTTATATCACCTGGCCTCATCCTCCTACGCATGTATTACTAATCGGTGATAACGGAGTTGCGCCGCATCAGAATATTACTATGGATGGATGGACATTTGCGTATGATGATTATTTTGTTGAATTAACCGGAAATGATTATTTCCCTGAAATGATGATTGGCAGATGGACAAATCAAGCAAGTGCAAAACTTAGAAACATCAGAAATAAACTAATGAATTATGAGAAAGCACCTTATCTTGGTGATCCAGACTGGTTTAGAAAAGCACTGGTTTGTTCAAATGATGCTTATCCATCACAAGCAGATACAAAGAGATTCACAGCCCAAAAAATGTTAACCAGCGGAAATTTTATTTCTGTAGATTCTATGTATAACGGTTATCCATGCCCGGGCAATGTTACAACAATTTCTAATATGATTAATGCCGGAAGAGGCTGGATAAATTACAGAGGAGAAGGATGGTACACTCAATGGTGGGCTGATTGTTTTCCTTTCAGTACTACTCAAGTTAATGCATTGAATAATGGTGCGAAATCAACATTCGTTACAAGCATTGGCTGTGGTGTCGCTAATTGGGTTGCTAACACTAATAACAATTTTGGTGAGGCCTGGCTGGAAATCGGTGATGAAAATAATCCAAAAGGTGCTTGCGGATTTATTGGACCAACATCAAATACTCATACAGCTTATAATAATTGGTTAGATAAAGGAATTTATATCGGGATGTTTGACGAAGGATTGGGCTCTCCGGGTGAAGCTTTGTTAAGAGGTAAGTTTTATATGTATGAAGTTTTTGGAGGTGCAGACTATTTTGTCGGGTATCACTACAGGATTTATAACATTCTTGGTGATCCAAGTCTTCATATATGGAAAGATACTCCAAGAAATATTACCGTGAATTACACTGATACAGTTGGAGTTGGAAGCAGCCAGGTGAGTCTATTAGTTACTGAATCCGGAACCGGTGCACCTATCGCTGATGCTTTAGTTTGCATATCAGGTCCAAACATCTATCTGGTTGAAACAACTCTCGCGAATGGAACTGCAATTATTAATTTATCTACACAAACAACTGGTGATCTTAATATAACAGTCAGCGGTGGAAGAGCTATTCCATTTGAGGGAATTATTAAAGTAATCGAAGCAGCAACTACATTTCAGTTTTCTGTAAACGTTTCAAGCGGCTGGAATATGGTATCGATTCCAGGATTACATCCGACTAATCAAAATGTAGATACCTGGTGGGCATTCAGAGATCCCGGTGCAAATGTATTCAGATATTCTGGTGGCTATCAACCAATAACAGATGCAGTTCCTGGAATAGGATACTGGATGAAACACGCAGGAGCCAGAACCTATAATACCGGAGACGAATGGCCGGCAAGTGGAATAATTATAGTGCCTCACAATCAGATAGCAGGAGCTTCGGGCTGGAATCTGTTTGGTGGATATGAATTAAGTGTAACAGCAACAAACGTAACAACAAATCCTCCGGGATTACAAAGTGGACCGATCTACAAGTACTCAGGTGGATATGCTGTAGCGAATACAATAGATCCGGGATATGGTTATTGGATAAAGTTGAATTCGGCTGGACATATAATTATTCCTGAGACGATGGCCAAGGGATCTGCAAAAGAATATTTCCCTGAAAGTTGGGGAAGGATAATAATCTCTGACGCAACTGGTACGAACTACTCACTATATTCTGTTAAAGGCGATGTTGATTTAAGTCAGTATGAATTACCACCTGCACCACCAGCAGGAATGTTCGATATCAGGTACAACAGTGGAAAGATAGCAGAAGATCTGAACAGTGCAATAAAGACAATCGATTTGAATGGAGTTACATATCCATTAACAGTGAGAGTAGAGGGAATGGATATCAGATTGATGGATGAAACAGGCAAGTCGATAAATGTAAATCTGAAAGCAGGAGAAGATGTAGTAATCAGTGATGCATCGGTTATGAAGCTGATGGTATCAGGAGAATTGATTCCTGCTAATTATGCACTTGAACAGAACTATCCAAATCCATTCAACCCAAGTACAGTGATAGAGTTCTCATTGCCAGAAGATGTGGCAAATGTAAAACTCTCGATATACAATGCATTGGGAGAAAAGGTAGCAGAGTTAGTGAACACATCACTGACAGCTGGCAAATACCAGTATCAATGGAATGCACAGAGCGTAGCTACCGGAATGTATATCTATGAATTGAGAACGGAAAAATTTAACGCAATAAAAAAGATGATACTTCTCAAGTAAAAATTATAATCAGAAAAGATTATGGAAAAAAAATGAAAAAAATATTATCAGTAGCAGCAGTTTTACTTTTATTATTCGTTCAAAATATAAGTGCTCAGGGATGGCAATGGGTTGATACCGGTTTTCCGGTTCATATTTTTGAAATGAGTTTTCCACCTGGGCAGAGCGATGTTGGCTTTGCTGTAGGATCAACTTTACCTTTCGGCGGTGATGGAATAATTCTTAAAACAACAAATAGTGGTTCCACCTGGTCGAAAATATCAGCTGACACAATCCCTGGTCTTAAAGCTGTTTGTTTTACTTCACTGAATGTCGGATTTGCGGCCGGATACCAGAATTTCCTGATGAAAACAACCGACGGCGGAACTAATTGGACATTTCAGATGATAGATGACAAGCTATGGTATTTCAATAGCTTGGAATTTTGGGATGCGAATACAGGTGTGATTGTTAGTTATCCATCTTCAGTATATCGAACTACAGATGCAGGAACTACCTGGGAACCAACTTTTGGATTAAAGCACACAGTTGAAGATATATGCTATGCAGATGAGACAAATTTATTTCTTGTTGGTAGTGATGAAAAAATTTATAAGTCAACTAACAGTGGATTTTTCTGGAATGAAGTTTACACAGGTACCGCATTGAAGGATTTCTATGGACTAGAATTTTTAAATGCTGATTACGGAATGGTCTGCGGTGACAGCGGAAAAGTTCTCGTAACAACAGATGGCGGAGTAAACTGGAATTTAAATGCAGTCAGCAGTTTAGGTTTGCTCAACGATATTCATATTGTTAATGAGCAGAATTCTTTCGTTATCGGTTCTCCTGAGCTGGTATATAAAACTACAAACGGAGGTTCTTCCTGGTTGAGTGATTTCAGCGGAGGAAATGTTACTTCTTTTTATAAAATCTTATTTACTGAAGACCAGGTTGGACTTATCAGCGGATCAGAAGGCAAATTTTTGAAAAATGTTGATTATGCAGTACCGGTTGAGTTGACCAGCTTTACTGCTATCGCAGATAGTAATGAAGTTCATATAAGCTGGACTACACAGACTGAATTAAATAACTCCGGCTTTGAAATTTATCGCCTGACTCATGGTACCGATTGGCAAAAAATAACTTTTGTTCCCGGATCTGGAAGCAGCACCGAACCAAAAGAATATTTTTACATAGACAGAGATGTTAAAAATGGAAACTATTTCTATCAGCTAAAGCAGATTGACTATAACGGCAGATATGAGTTCTCTGATGTAATAAGTGTTGAAGTGTCGACTCCGGTAGAATATTCTCTTGAACAAAATTATCCAAATCCATTTAACCCGACAACAACTATTCGTTTTTCGATTCCATCTGTCATTGCGAGCGGAGCAAAGCAATCTCCATTAGTCACTTTAAAAGTTTATGATGTTCTCGGTAACGAAGTGGCATTACTGGTCAATGAAGAAAAACCAGAAGGACTCTATGAAGTAGAATTTAGTGCCAGGGATCTGCCAAGTGGAATCTATTTATGTGAACTAAGAGCTGAAAAATATATTGCTATGAAGAAGATGATCTTGATCAAATAATTAATAATTTTATTCATCCCAAAATGATTAATGTATAATGAAAAATAAATTACCAAAAAATATCCTGCTCACTTTTACAATTCTTCTTGTTTTAATTTCAATGAATCGTTTGGTTTACTCTCAGGAGGATGACCCAAATATTGATCGCGTTCCAATCGAGTGGTTGGAAAATATTAATTATTCTGATAGTGAAGAGGATGTAATAACGGATAATGATGGCTATGATAATTTTAACCTCGGAGTTGATTTTGCCGAACCGCATCTTTCACAAAATCCAAATAATCCGCTGCAGTATTTTGGCGCATATAATATAAATAATGCCTGGCGCACATCTGATGGGCATAACTGGACAGGTTCAACACCAGTCTTTGGTGTTTCTGTAAACGGTGATCCTTGTACAGCTTATGATGGTGCTGGTAATTTATATTACGAATCAATGTTTGGTGGAGTTACCGGCTGCAAAGTTATGCGATCAACTAATAACGGTGCAACGTGGTCTGCGGCTGTAACTGCAATTTCCGGTAATGACAAAAATTGGATGGCTGCTGACCAGACAACAGGACCTTACGCAAATTTCATTTACACCGTTATGACTCCCGGGAACTTTGCACGCTCAACTAACTTTGGTGCTACATGGACAACTACTGCAACTTTCTCAACTCAAACATTACCCGGTATGATGGTTTGTGTCGGACCAAACGGAACTACAGACGGAGGAGCAGTTTATGTTGTTACTAATTCTGGAAGTTCATTTGCTTCGACATATACTTTTTATGTATCAACAAACGGCGGATTAAACTTTACTCAAAAATCAGCACAGAACTTTGCTAACTATGTCGGCACTGATGTCAACGGAAGAAATTCTGTACAGAATATGAGAACGCGCCCATACCCATTCATTGCTGCTGATCAAAGCAACGGAACATACCGGGGAAGATTTTATTTAGTTTATGCTTCCAACACTCCGGCAGGCAATGGAAACAAGCCTGATATATTCTGCAGGTATTCAACAAACCAGGGAACAACGTGGTCATCTGCAATCAGAGTTAACGATGATTTGAATACTACCGCTAATCATCAATGGCATCCATCAATCTGGTGTGATAAGTCTTCCGGCAGATTGTACGTTAAGTGGATGGATACAAGAGACACTCCAAGCAGCGACAGTGCTTACATTTACGCAAGCTATTCTGATAACGGCGGAGTTACGTGGGCACCAAATCAAAGAATATCAAATCAAAAAATGAAAATTAATTGTTCAACTTGCGGCGGTGGAGGAACACCTCGTTATCAAGGCGATTATGATGCAATCGTTTCCACAAATAATCAGGCAATGATGATGTGGACGGATTTCAGGTTTGGTGATTTTGGAAGTTACGTTGCTTACTTTCCTGATTTTGCGATGAAGGTTTCGCCTTCAAATTCAACTATCGACAATAATAATGATAGTGCATTTATAAATATTAATGTACCAGGTGTTAAACTATATAATTCAAGCGCTATATTTTCTGCTAACATTACTCCGACTCCTCCGAGCGGTACATTCATAATTGATTTTCCGCAAGGAAATACTCTTAGCTCATTTCCCGGAGATGTTGCGATGCGGATAAGAACTTCTGGGAATGTTACACTTGGAAACTACACGATCAATATTAAAGGTGAAGGTCCGAATGGTACTCCAGTTCATCTCCGTACTGCATCAATTCAGGTGGTAGTGCCGGCATTGGATTTCGGTGTTGATTTAATTGTATCTGATGACTGTGCGAATCAGGTCAGTCTAAAATTCGGAACGGCGCCCGGAGCGACAGATTGTTATGACCCTTATCTTGATTTTTCAGCACCACCGCCGCCACCAGCAGGAGCCTTCGACGGAAGACTTGCCAGTTGTGGAGAACACTGGTTTACGGATATACGCGGAACGAATACATCAGGAGAAAGAATCTGGACAGTACTTTACACACCAGCCAGTGATTGCTCACCGGCAAGTTTCAGCTGGAACCCAGCACAGCTGCCGCCGACAGGATATTTTCATCTTGTTGATCCGATATACGGAAACCTTGTAAATGTAAATATGAGGACGACAAATCAGTATACAGATATGACAGGTCTTGGACTTGGACAACTGCAG
>JACZKK010000011.1 GCA_014860115.1 Ignavibacteriaceae bacterium | reverse complement strand
GAATATGTTGTCGGTGAGCCCGATGCATTATGTGTGAATGTCAGATCACCTGTCACCAGTCCTGTCGATGTTGGTGTAAACGTTACATCTATTATCTGGCTGCCGCCTGCTATTATTGTTATCGGGAATGTGTTTGGTGCGAATGTATACTGACCATCTGATGATACTATATTTGTTATTACAAGATCACTTGTTCCTGTGTTATTTACTGTTGCCTGTAGAACTGAATTTGATCCTACAACTACATTACCGAAGTTCATATTCGGCGGTGATATTTCAAATACCTGACCGAATGTAAATCCTAAAAACAGCAGTACGAAAGTGAGTATTGAAATTAGTTTATGCATAGCGAACTCATCTAATTATTTAGTAAGAATAAAGCTTAAATATATAGCCTTCTAAAGTAAAATTTGTCTAGCCAGTAAACGGAACAATCATCATACCATCGAAATTAGCACAATTACCAACAATTTCAGCTTAAAACTCCCAATATGATTAAGAATTAGTATTAATATTAGACATTTAAGATCAAAATCCATCTAACTAATCTTTAACCAAAAACCTCACGCCCAAAAAAATTCAACAAGATGCCTCTAAACGATTACCTGTATAGTCAAAAATAAAATTAAAGAATAGTAGTTTTATTCATGCCTTAGTTATAAAGTAATGGTTCATATTCACCCTCATTATGGTAGGAAATTAATCCCTATATGAAGTTCATCAAATTATATGAAAAAGGCAAGCAATAATTAATGTTTGGCAATTAAAAACCCCTATCAATTCAGTATGATAGGGGTTTAAATTATGTAAGAATTTTACAGTTATTTAATTAATATCATCTTTTTAACCGAAACAAACTTCTCTGTTCTCAATTCATAGATATACATTCCGGTTGCGACATCCCTTGCATTCCACTGGTATTGATATCTTCCAGCTGTCAATGATGTGTTAACCAATTCTGCTACCTTTTCTCCCAATGCATTGTAAATTGATAACTTCACATTTGCCACATCCTCAGGTAGTGAGAACTCTATCACTGTGCTTGGGTTGAATGGATTCGGATAGTTCTGCTCCAATGCATATACTGTTGGTAATAATTCTGCTGTTACCATCAGCTTCTGTATTGTTGCATCTCCGATTACTATTTCTTCTCCTGATTTCAGGTTCTGATTTAGTGCCTTACCCGTTACATCCTGTAGCCTGATATCCATTCCTTCTACTCTTACCGTCAATGGATATGTTACTCCACTCATATCTATCGCTTTTACTGAACTATTCAGGTTCTCTGCTATCCTTCCACTGTTGAACCTGATGTCAAACATTCCTGTCGGTGGTGCCGGTGGTAATTCATACAGGCTTAAGTCTACTTCTCCTTTTACTGCATACAACGTGTAGCTTATTCCTGTTGCATCTGTCAGGATGATTCTTCCCCAATTCTCCGGGAAGTACTCTACCGGATTTCCATCCTTCGACAATGTTTCAGGTATTATTATTTGTCCTGCTGCATTCAACTTTATCCAGTAGCCATAGCAAGGTTCAAGAATTGTTGCTACTGCATATCCACCTGAATACCTGTAGATCGGTCCACTTTGCAAGCCCGGTGGATTTGTTGTTACGTTGGCTGCGGTTGCAGTAATCTCATATCCACCAAACAAATTCCAACCTTCGGCGCCTGCTATTGGATCGTGAGGTACAACATTTATTCCGCCTGCCGGCCATTCGTCACCAGTGTTGTATGTTCTGTCACCTGCATGTTTCATCCAATAGCCTGTACCCGGAACTGCATCTGTTACTGGCTGATATCCACCTGCATAGCTGAAAACATTTGCTCCGGCATCTCTGTACTGCCACCAGGTATTTACATTCTGATTTGTTGGATGCAATCCTGGTATTGATACCATATTCCAACCACCTTGAAGAGTCACAGTAAGCTGAAAAGTATTTGCCGGTTGAACATAAGTTCCATAAACACTGAAGTTATCGAGCACCCACCACCAATCATAACCCGGTTGTACGGTTCTGACTCTTATCTTAAGATTCGAGTTACCTGCAGCTAATGCTGAAATGTTTATTGCTTCGTGAGTATTCCTGATATCTATACCAATCTGATCCCAAACTCCAACCCATGATGAGCCGCCATTAGTGCTGACTTCAACATGTGCTTCATCCTGTGCATCAATAATATTCCAATCATTATCGAATTCAATCGTCACTACATCATAAATTGAAAAATCGAATGATTGAGTTATTGTAGCAGTTGTATTCATAGTAGTACCGCTTCCGCATTCATCAGAATCGGCAGCGAGCAGTCCACCGGAGGATGCTGCAGGAAGAGTGTATGCATTAGGATAAGGTGGAGTGATTATTTCCCAAATGCAGGTTCCACCATTATTTGTGATTGTCCAATTTCCAAGACCTGTTTCAAACTTGTCAATAAATAATGTATCGGTTACCTGATTTGGATCTGTAACAGTTATATAATCGATCTTGGTTTCAAAGTCAAAATTAGTTCCATCAGAAACAGTAAGTTTGACAGAAAATATTCCAAAGTCTGAATATATCCAGGTTGGGTTCTGGGTGGTTGCATCAGTCACTCCGTCATTATTAAAATCCCACTCCCATGAAGTGATGGGATTTGGCTGTGAGATTGATAGATCGGTAAAATGAACAGTTAATGGTGCTTCACCGTTTGTAACATCTGCCATAAAGTCCGCTGCAATCGGTCCTTCAATATATCCTCTGTCTGCAAACACCGGAATAATTTGCGCAAGATGACTTCCGCCATAAATTAATTGATCAGCAGTAATGAAGGCATTAGCTGCATCCTGCTGTCCTGAACTTCCATCCGTCATAGACAAAGCTTCAAGAAAGTTTTTGTCAGTAGGAATTTTTCCAATTAAATCATATATAGACATCAAGGAAGATGACCACATCTGACCGTCAGTATGAATGGTACCGGTTAAACCTTCGGGATAGTGTGCGGTATAATTAGTTATTCTTCCTGCCCAGAATGGATTATGTCCGTCCCAAATAAAAACCCAGTTGTAAGCCGGATAAGCAGGAGTCCAGTAGCCTGTACTTCTTATATAAGAAGTGGCCCAATAGTCACAGCTTCCTTCGCTGAGTCCTTCAACTTGAGAAAGTCCTCCTGCTGTAATCCAATCGTGTATGCCATGACAAAGTTCGTGGAGAACCACACCAAGATCTTCTGCATCATCAACTCCTCCATCACCGTATGCAATACTTCCAGTCGAAGTAATATAGTGTGAATTATCAGAACCACTCAGCCCATGAGGATCAAAGCGAACACCGCCAACATATTGATATGGAGTCAAAGTAAAACCAAGAGAATTGTTTACCCAACGCATTGAGTTATCAATATGGAAATATGTGTTCACTGCTTCAAAATTGTCATTAAATCTTGTAAAGTAAAAAGTGTTTGTTGTACTAGTGTGTAATCCAGTATATGGAGATTCAAAATCTCTTATTTCTGCCCAGGGACCTTTTAGAGTATAAACACTGCCGTCATATGTTATATCTTTTAAAGTTCTCAATACCCGATGAGCAGTAAGTGAATCTGAATCAGCATCATTGTTATCTAAAAATCCAGTTGAACCATATGTTGTTCTTGCATGAGTTAATGGATCAGGATCAAAAACATAACCGGTACCATCAACTAATAATGGATTATCTCGAGGTCCAGAATAACAAGCCACATCCTCAACTCTAAATATTTCACCAGTCTGTGCATCGATCATAATCTGCCATTCACCAAAAAGTTCTTCTGCTGGAACGATAGTAATTACCTGAGCTAAACGGAAATTACCTTTGTTATAAAAAACTGCCGTTTCACTTTTTTCAAATGTAATTGTTCCTTTTAGTCCGAGATATTCTTTTGCAGAAATTAAAGCTTGTTCGTTACTTATATTAATCGTTTGGAGATTGGCTTCTTCCTTCATTTCATATGCTGTTTTATATCCATTCGTAACAAAAACTACCCGGTTGTCTCTGCTGATCGTAACATTGATTCTTGCATTAAACACAGGATAATTACTTTTATACTGAATGAATCTAACGTGATATCCTCCCGGAGTCTCGGTAGTGTTCAGATATTTTAATTCTGATAGATCAGGATTTATTTGGAATAACTTGTAATTATCTGAAAGGTATTGGCTTGCCATTTTTTCCGGTGAGTCTTTACGAACAGTGTAATTTGGTTTATAAAGAGCAATCGGCAATCCAGTAATTTTATTCAACCTCATATTATTTTGAACAAAACTCTCTTCAGTTTCATCAGGAATTATCTGAAGAGAGGAATATTGTTGAGGTTTCTGAGCTTGTAAATTATTTATCATAAAAATTACAATTAGCAATAAAAACCAGCATTTGTATGGATGAAAAAAATTCATCTTTAAACCCTCCAAAAGGTTATTTTAATTTTTAATTTGATTTGTCTGAATATATTTAATTACAATTCATTTTTTTCCATCCTGATAATTTTATTTCATCAGGATTAATTTCTTTGATGCAGTGTAATTTGGTGTTTCTATCCTATAGACATAAACTCCTGTCGCTAAATCAGATGCGCTGAAAATTACCTCGTATCTGCCCGCTTTCTGTTCTTTGTTGACTAATGTTGTTACTTCTTCTCCAAGCGTATTATAGACGACAAGTTTTACAAATTCATCTCTTGCAAGTGAATATTTTATCGTTGTGCTCGGATTGAATGGATTCGGATAGTTCTGTTCAAGTGAATACTGTGCAGGAACTAATTCTCCTGATACCATCAACTTATTGATGTTTGAGTTATCGATTACTACATCTTCGCCTGATTTCAAGTTTACATTTACATTCTTTCCACTCTCATCCATTAACCTGATATCCATTCCTTCTACTCTTACGGTTAAGGGGTATGTTACTCCACTCATATCTATCGTCTTCACTGAACTGTTTATGTCTTCGGCTATCCTTCCACTGCTGTACCTTATATCAAACAATCCTTCTGGTGGTTTTGGTGGCAGTTCATAGCGATTAATATCAATTTCACCTTTAACAGAATATAACGTATAGCTTTTACAACTTGCATCTGTAATGATTATTTTACCCCAACTATCACTAATGAATTCTGAAATTACGCTGCTTCGGGATTTATTTATTCCTTCGTTAAAAACGATCTGACCGTATGCAGAGGACTTTACCCAATATGCGTATCCGGGTTTTAACGTGTCTGCAATCTGATATCCACCAAAATACCTGTATACAGGGAATACAATAATTCCCTGTGGAAGTGTTTCCAGATCAGCTGTGTCCGTTGGAATTTCGTATAGTCCAATTAAATTCCAACCACTATTTATATATATTGGATCATGAGGAACAATCTGTATATCAGAATATTCATACGTTCTTGCACCTATATGTTTCATCCAATAACCTTCTGTTGGGAACAGATTTGTGACGCTCTGATAACCGCCATTGTATTTAAAAATGTTAGCTCCCGGATCTCTAAAAGCCCACCAAGCATTTGGATTTGGTCCAGGGAGAATGCCCGGTATAGATACCATATTCCATCCATTAGTAACATCGACCGTAAAGGAAAACGTTGCTGTATAAAACGGTATGAATTTTACTAATCCAAGTGTAGGATCATCCACAAAATGAAAAATGTGATCTTCAATTAAAGTTGAGTCATAAACTTTCCAGTCATTATTCTGAGCATAGACTGTTTCAAGAGTATTATTATACAGATCATAGACAGCAGTACCTTGAACATTATTAAAAATCGTATTCCTGCCGTCGTCTGTAGTATCTGAGTTCTCAATGTTACCAAGATTCACTTGCGGACCTGGTTGTCCTGCAATTCCAATTTGAATAGTTACTCCCCACCAGTTACCGTAAATAGTATTCCTGCAAATAACCGGTGTTAAAACAGCAGTACCATAAGCATTAATACCGCTACCTGATGTCATTACATCCGGATTAATATTGTTATCATATATTAAGTTGTCATGGATATAGCTTGAAACTGGATATGTGCCCTGCATAGCTATTCCGAAACTATTATTAGAAACTTCATTATACGCTATCTCGGCCGATGATGACGAACCGGAAATTAATGTAGCTATGCTTATTCCACCTGTTTTGTTGAACATTCCTCCCCGGATTTTATTATGCTTTATTATCGGAGAATTGTTTCCCTGTGTACCAATTGAGATCTGGTTTTTCGGGCTTGTGTTCTGCGAGTTATTATTGATTATTTCATTATATTCTATTAATGGAGAGCAACCTGTAGTCATTGTTATTCCGTATTCATAACTTCTTTCGATCCGGTTATGAGAAATAACAGGATGAGAATCACTGGACAGATTTGCACCGCGCCTACATTTCCAGAGATATGAATAACTTAATGTTGGACTGGCGCCCAGACATCGTAAACCATAATAAGCAAATTCAATTCTTGCATAGCTGATAATGCAGGCAGTGTCAACAGAAGATTCTCTGAAATAGAATCCGTTAAACGATCCGCCAAGTGAATCTTCAACTGCAGCAGTGAACACAATTGAATCAGCAGGATTACCTACAGCTACAAATTTTCCATAGATTTCAAATCCAGATGCTGAACCTGAGAATACTACGCTGGATCCAGGAATAACGTACACCCTGTCAAGTGCAGAGATTGTTACCTTATTATTAATTATATAATTAGGAAACATACCAGCGACAGTACCTCCTGAATTTGTAACGAGGTCGTCAAGATTCCAGTTTACTCCTGTGTTTGGAGTTGTATACTGGGCTAATAGCTGTGCAGATAGTAAAGCGAAAATTATAAATAGTTTTTTCATAATAGCCTCTGAATTAAATTTTAGTTGCGATAAAAATATCTATTTCACCCGGAAGTAATTTAACATTTAAAGTGATCATCTGTCACTGATTCACAATATATTTTCAAAAAACAGGTAAGGATCCATACTGCATAATGTAATTATTTTTAAAGATATTCAAAATCAATCGGTTCGCATCTAGCAAATAAAAACCCCCATCATCAATATTGACAGGGGTTTTATTGAGGTAAAAATATTTTTTTACTTTATCAATATCATTTTCTTAACCGATACGTACTTATCAGTTCGTAATTCATAGATATACATTCCGGTTGCTACATTACTTGCGTTCCACTGGTATTGATACTTTCCAGACTGTAGTGATGTATTAACCAATTCGCCAACTTTCTCTCCCAACATATTGTAGATCGAAAGTTTTACATTTGCCACATCTTCAGGTAATGAGAACTCTATCACCGTGCTCGGGTTGAATGGGTTCGGATAGTTCTGCTCTAGTGCATAATGTGCAGGAACTAATTCTCCTGATACCATCAACTTATTGATGTTTGAATTATCGATTACTACATCTTCGCCTGATTTCAAGTTTACATTTACATTCTTTCCACTCTCATCCATCAACCTGATATCCATTCCTTCTACTCTTACTGTCAATGGATAGGTTACTCCACTCA
>JACZKK010000116.1 GCA_014860115.1 Ignavibacteriaceae bacterium | reverse complement strand
AGCACCACCAACAGGAATGTTTGATATCAGGTACAGCAGTGGAAGGATAGCCGAAGACATAAACGGTTCAGTGAAGACGATAGATATGAGTGGAGTAACCTATCCATTGACAGTAAGAGTAGAAGGAATGGATATCAGGTTGATGGATGAGAGTGGAAAGAATGTAAATGTAAACTTGAAATCAGGCGAAGATGTAGTAATCGATAACTCAAACATCAATAAGTTGATGGTATCAGGAGAATTAGTTCCTGCACATTATGCACTTGAGCAGAACTATCCGAACCCATTCAACCCGAGCACGGTGATAGAGTTCTCATTACCTGAAGATGTGGCAAATGTAAAACTTTCGATCTACAATATGTTGGGAGAGAAAGTAGGCGAATTGGTCAATACATCACTACAAGCTGGAAAGTATCAATACCAGTGGAACGCAAGTAATGTAGCAACCGGAATGTATATCTATGAATTACGAACCGATAATTTTGTATCAGTTAAGAAGATGTTATTGATAAAGTAAAGAAATATTTTTACCTCAATGAAACCCCTGTCAATAATTATGATGGGGGTTTTTATTTGCTAATTGCTAAAAGTAAATGACCCACAAGAATACTTGCTTCTAACAAGAATTATCATTATAATTTAATTAAATCATAGCTCGACTTTGAGAGTGGAGGCTTCATATCGTTTATTCACTGAATAAATTCCTGCGAAAAAAACCTAAATCTCTCAGAGCAGAAGTATTGAAAATAAATAATTCAATTTCTAATGGAGGCTCATTATGAAATCTTACCTTTATATTTCCTTTTTCATCAGGTTAAATAAAAGACTAATGGATTTGTTAGATTCATCAATTTAATTCTAAGACTCGCGATAAACCTATACTATAGTATTATTTATTTATAAAAACTTCATGGAGGTGTTATGAAAAACAGTGCTTACAAATTTTCGTTTCTATTCATGTGTCTGATAGTCTCTATGCTATCAACGACTCTGCTTTATCCTCAGGATAAATTAAGTAAAGCAATTAATTCAGCAGATGAATTGCGTTCAAACAAAATGTTGCAGCAAGAATATAATATTGAAGACACAGAATCAGCAACCGGAGTTCAGTTCTATCAAAAAGCAAAAAAGAAACCAAATGAACCCTGGGTGGATGAGTTGCACGAGGCTCGTTTACAAAATGATATTCAAAGAATGAGAGAAATAGAATCTCAGCATTCCATTCCGATTAATACAAATGGAGAAAGTTTTCACGACCCTGTGATAAGGATTAGCGGTACTGTTGGACATTCGGGAGAACCCCTACTCTTAAGCGGATCAGGAAATATTCAATCTCCTTTAGATTGGGGCAATGATATTCATGTAAGATCAGCTGGAAATTCTACATTTCAGGAGTCTCATCCGTCGATGGCTACAGCATCCGATGGAACGATATATATAGTCTGGGAAAATGTTGGACAAAGCGGATATAATGACTATTTAATGGTGTATTATTCTTTAAACGGAGGATTTAGCTGGGCTCCCTATGGCTTTTTTGAAAATCCCAGTTATAATCTGAGGGAACCATCACTAGCGATAGGTGAAGGGAATCAAAGCCTTCTTCTAATCGCATACATAGTGGATGATGGTGTTGTTCCTTTTCCCGAGGTAGCTACGACACCTCTATATCAAATTGGATTTAACTGGACAGTTCACTCAGT
>JACZKK010000115.1 GCA_014860115.1 Ignavibacteriaceae bacterium | reverse complement strand
GTTGCAGGGCATAGAAGAGGAGTAGAAACTGTTCGCGAGATAGTGGAGGTTTGCGCCGAAGTCGGTGTAAAGTATCTCACTCTTTATACTTTCTCAACTGAAAACTGGAAAAGACCCAAGGATGAAGTCTCAACATTAATGAGATTGCTGTTAAAGAGTCTCAAAGAACGGCTAGATGAACTTAATAAAAACGACATCAAACTAACGTGTATAGGAAACATTGAGTCACTTCCGGACGTCGTACAGAAGCAGCTATTTGAAGATATTGAGCGAACAAAGAATAACAAAAGAATGACATTGAACCTGGCCTTAAGCTACAGCGGTCGATGGGAACTTTTAGAAGCCGTTAAATCAATTTCACGAAAGGTTGCGGAGGGAAAAATTATCCCCGATAGCATAACAGAAAAGACTATTTCGGATCATCTCACTACTAAAAATATGCCCGAGCCTGAATTGATAATCAGAACCAGCGGTGAATTTAGAGTAAGCAATTTTTTGCTCTGGCAAATAGCTTATTCGGAATTTGTTATTCTTGATGTTTATTGGCCTGAATTTTCCAGAAACCATTTATATGATGCCATCAGGCAATACCAGAAACGAGAGCGTAGATTTGGTAAAGTAAGTGAGCAGATACATAATTCTACAAATGCAAATCATTAAAGGGATCCACATATTGAAGCTTCGTTGGTTGGTGATTTTTTTATTGGCCGGTTTATTTTCTGTTACATCCTTTCCACAAGGAACTCAGACGAGTTACAAGATTCTTGGAATTTCAGTTGAAGGTAATAAATCAGCCGACGCTGCAACAATTATTGCTAACAGCGGATTGAAAGTTGGCAGCGAAATTCAGGTGCCAGGGGATCAGACTCTTAGTGCAATCAAGCAATTATGGACACTTAATATTTTTTCCGATGTTCAGATCTCAATTGAAAGAGAAATTACGGAAGGAATTTTTCTACTCATAAAAGTTGATGAGTACCCCAGACTTGAACGTGTTGCGATAGAAGGAAATGATGAAATAGATACTGAGGATATAGAAGCAAAAATTACTTTCCTGAGAGGAACGGTTATTTCTCCTCAATCAATTGCAAAATTAAAAATCAGAATAAAAGACCTTTACGCCGAAGAGGGTTTTCTTAATGCGGAGATAAAAGATGATACCTATGATTTCTTCGGCGCAGATACAATTGACGAAGATATTACAGTAATCTGGCGTAACAAAAAAGATTTCTCTGATGAATATCAATACACCTATGAAAGTAGTGACCAAATTTATTCGAACCTTATTGATAGAATTAAGGATCGTGTTCTGTTAAAACTTACTATTGAAGAAGGAAATGAAGTTATAGTCAGAGAAATTGCTGTTAATGGTAATTCAGTTTTTGATGATGATGAGCTTGCAGGTGAAATGGAAGAAACGTCCGTTGCATCATGGTGGAAGTTCTGGTCAAGTGCACAATTCAAACCGAAAGATTTTGAAAAAGACAAGCAGCTCATTGTCAATTACTATAAAAAGAACGGTTACAGGGATGCCGAATTACTTAGCGATTCACTTATTTACTTCAATGATAACAAAGACCTAAGAATTGTTCTTAATGTTTATGAAGGCCCTCAATATAAAATTAGAAATATTACATGGGAGGGAAATACCGTTTATCCCGATTATGTACTTAACGAAAGACTTGATTTTGCCAAGGGTGATGTTTATGACTATGAAAAGTTTGAAAGAAATTTACGTGGCAACGAAGCTCAAACAGATATTTCTGCTCTTTACCTTGATAATGGTTATCTAACTTTCAACGCACAGGCCGAAGAAAAAAGAGTGGCTAATGACTCAATTGACATTCATATTCGAGTAGAAGAACGCAACCAGTTCAGAATCTCCCGTGTTGAAATAGGAGGGAATACTAAAACAAAAGACAAAGTAATCCGCAGAGAACTCTTTACAATACCCGGAGATTATTTTAACCGTGCATTTTTATTCAGGAGTGTTCAGCAGCTTGCAAACTTGCAATACTTTAGCGCAGAGAAACTTTATGGCCCAAGTGGTATAGATACGAAGCTCGAAAGTGACAGTACAGTTGCAGTAATTTTTAATGTTGAAGAAAAATCAAGTGATTACCTTAATGCGTCTGTTGGATATAGTGGAAGTTTTGGTTTCAGCGGTTCTATTGGTGTAACTCTCACTAACTTTTCAATCGCAGAACCATTTTCGCTCGGTGGTGGTCAGATACTTAACTTTAACTGGCAGTTCGGTTTTGGAAATATCTATCGTACTTTTACAATCGGATTCACCGAGCCATGGATGTTTGATACTCCAACTTCTGTGGGCGTTGATCTGTTCGATACCCGTCAGCAGTATGTCTATGATTTACGTCAAACAGGTGCAACACTTAGAGTTGGCAGAAGATTAAAATGGCCTGATGACTTTTTCTATATTCAGGGAAGAATTAGATATCAGTACAATAATGTTTTGCAAGGACAGAATTTCTATCAGGAGGGAGTAACTCACCAATACACGCTTGGAGCCACTTTAAGCAGAAGAAATATTGATAATCCAATATTCCCATCGCAGGGCTCATCATTTACACTTGATATGGAAATTTCTGGTGGTCCATTTTTACCCGGCGATGTTGACTATCTGAAAAATACATTTAAAGCAGAATGGTATAAAAGGTTATTTAATACTAACAGGCTTGTGTTTTATACCGTTGCGGACTTTGGC
>JACZKK010000114.1 GCA_014860115.1 Ignavibacteriaceae bacterium | reverse complement strand
CGGAGCAATTTTGAATGAGAAAACAATTCCAATGCTTAAATCTAAAATTGTTTGCGGTGCTGCCAATAACCAGCTTGAAGATATGCACAGAGATGGGAGAACTATTCACGATAGGGGAATAATCTATGTCCCTGATTTTCTTACAAACAGAATGGGAATTGTCACCTGTGCCAATGAGCAATATGGTTATATCAGTAATGATCCAATTATTGAAAATCATTATAGCAGGGATTGGGAACACTCGATCTTTAACAGGGCAAAGCAGGTCTTAAAAGAATCCAAAGAAAAAAATATCCCAACTGCAGAGATTGCTCTAAAACTAGCAGATAAACTATCACGTGAAAATCATCCGATATTCGGACATAGAGGTAGGCAGATCATAAAATCACTGGTTGAGAATAAGTGGCATTTGGGATGATTTATTTAGAAATTATTTAACGCAAATAGAAATTAAGTCTATTCTTCTTGCAACTTTAATCATTTCTTAAGATTTTACATTTGAAGTAAATAAACATTACTCAAATGAAGATTCCAACTCGGTTTTGCACTTTGCTTGCTCTTGTGATTTTAATTTTGTCTTGCCAGACATTTCCCCAAACTCACATTCCAAAAAAAATTCAATTCAAACATCTCACAACAGAAGATGGGTTGTCAAGTAATTTATTAACCTGTGTTGTAAAGGATAAAAAAGGATTTATCTGGATCGCAACTCTGGATGGATTGAACAGATATGATGGAAAAAAAATTATGGTTTACAGGTATTCAGAAAAAGATCCACATAGCATCGGTGCGAATGAAGTTTATTACCTATGTGTCGATCACTCCGGCACATTATGGATAGGGACTGATAGTAATGGATTGAATCGATATAATCCTGAGCAGGATAATTTTACCAGATATCTTAATCCGAATGATTCAACCGCATTGGCAAATACTATTTTGATAGTCATTGCTGATAAATCCGGAATGCTCTGGCTCGGTACACATCACGGAGGGTTGCACAGTTTTAATCCCAAGACAGAAAAATTCACATCTTATTTCAATATTCCTGGTGACTCTACCAGTTTAAGTCATAACTACATTTGGACGCTGCACCAAGATTCAAAGAGTAATATCTGGATTGGAACAATTGGCGGAGGACTAAATAAATTCAACCGGGAAAGTCAAACCTTTACGAGATATCAACACAATCTTAAAAATACTAACAGTATAAGTAGTGACCTTGTTCCTGGAATTTGTGAAGATAAATCCGGATCGCTCTGGATTGGAACTTATGGAGGTGGAATAAATAAGTTGACTTTTAACGGAGATAATGACTCAGCCGTATTTACTCATTATAAATTTGATCCGCTTAATCCAAACGGTGTGAGTGGGAATAATATAGATTGTATACTGATAGACGAAAATAATGTTCTCTGGTTTGGAACATCGGAAACCGGATTAAATAGATCAATTTCAAATCTTGATGATGATTCACCGCTGTCTGTAATTTCTTACAAACACGATCCCTACGATCCGTCATCCTTAGCCGGCAATTCTATACGGCAATTATATGAAGATGACGAAGGTGTGTACTGGATTTCCAGTTATGGAGGATTGAACATCTACAATTCAAATCAAAAACTGTTCAGAAACTATAAGCACGAAGTGGGTAATCCTTTCTCTCTTCAAGGCGACTATGTAATATCATTATGTGAAGATAAATCAGGAGTGATCTGGTTAGGGACACAGAACGGAGGATTGAACAAATGGGACCGGAAAACGGATAAGATTATTAATTTTATTAATGATCCAAATGACCCGAACAGCATCAGCGATAACGTAGTAACATCCTTAGGCGAGGATAGTGAAGGTTTTTTATGGATTGGTACTTATGCCGAAGGTTTAAATAAACTTGATAAGAAAACCGAAAAGTTTATCAGATATAAACATGATCAGCTAAGACCTAGTTCTATTAGTGAAATAACAATAGACAGAGGAATTATCGAAGATAAGAAATCAGGTTTGTTATGGATTGCAACTGCGAATAGGGGCTTCAATATCTATAATAAAGAAACGGATAGCTTCTTTAATATTAATAACAATCCTGATTCTCTGAAAATCTTGAGTTCAAATCTTTATACTTCATTACGTCTTATAGATAAAAACGGTATTTATTGGATTACAAGCAAAGAAGGCGGAGTAGTTTTATATAATCCTGAAAAAGATGAGTTGAATCGTTTCTCATCTGAGACTGCAACATCTTCAAGCCTCAATAGTAATAGTATCACATTTGTTTATGAAGATAATTCAGGCTTTATATGGATTGGGACATATGGTGGCGGATTCTATAAAGTTGAGAGACAATATAATCAGTTTAAGAGTTATTTGATTCAAGATGGGCTTCCTGGTGACAATGTGATTTCTATCTTGGAGGATGATCACGGATACTTTTGGATTAGTACAAACAAAGGACTTTCAAAGTTCAATCCCACTAACGAAACATTCAGGAATTACGATGTTGAAGATGGTCTCCAAAGCAACGATATGGGTAAAGGTATAAAAACCAGAACCGGAGAAATGATATTTATCTGTGGCAGTGGATTTGTAATCTTTCATCCTGACAGCATAAAAGATAATATTAAAATTCCACCAGTTTACATAACTGATTTTAAATTGTTTAATAAACCCTTCTTGATTGGATTTGACAGTCTTAGCGGTAGAACAATCTTAAAGAGATCCATAATTGGCTGTGAAGAAATCGAACTTAATCACAGTGATAATGTATTTTCATTAGAATTTGTTGCATTGGATTTTAAAGCACCAAACAAAAATAAGTATGCTTATAAAATGGAAGGATTCGATAAAGACTGGACCTACACTGACGCAGTGAATGCATCAGCAACATATACAAATTTAGATCCGGGTGAATATGTTTTCAGAGTTAAAGGTTCCAACAACGATGGATACTGGAATGAGAAAGGTGCTTCAATAAAAATAATTATTCTGCCTCCCTGGTGGCGGACAAATCTTGCTTACTTTATTTATTTCCTTTTAATTGGAAGCATGGTCTATTTCATCTGGAAAGCACAGTTGAGAAGAATAAAAAACAAACAAGAATATGAAATGAGCAGGTTCGAAGCTCAAAAACTCCACGAGGTTGATGAACTAAAATCAAGATTCTTTGCAAACATCTCACACGAATTTCGAACACCGCTTACCCTAATACTAGGCCCGGCTAAAAATGTTTTAGAAAGCACGCAGGAACCAAAGACGAAACAGAATGTAAGTCTCATAAAAAGGAATGCCGGAAGATTACTCGGACTTGTAAACCAGCTTTTAGACATCTCAAAGCTTGAATCAGGAAATATGAAACTTCAGACAACTCCAATGAATGTCATTCCTTTACTAAAGCGATTGGTCTTATCATTTTCTTCATATGCTGAAAGAAAAAGAATTAAGCTAAAGTTCAGTTTCGAAGAGAATGAAATAATGGTTTATCTGGATAAGGAAAAGTTTGAAAAGATAATTACCAACATACTTTCGAATGCTTTAAAGTTCACGCCAGAAAGTGGTTCGGTAGAAGTAATTGCTCACCGAAGTAAGCGAAGCATCAATATTAAAATTACCGATACCGGCATTGGTATTCCGGCAGACAGGATCGAAAAAATATTCGACCGTTTTTATCAGGTTGACGGTAGTCATACCAGAGAACACGAAGGAACGGGAATTGGATTATCGCTTACAAAGGAATTAGTTGAACTTCACAAAGGAAAAATTGAAGTAGAGAGCGAACCGGGGAAAGGATCAACTTTTACAGTTAATCTTCTATTAGGTAAAGATCATCTCAGATCAGAGGAGATTTATAAACCAGATGAAGAGAAAGAGTATGAGAAAGAAATATCTGAAACAGAGGAAGAAGAAGAATCGGAGCCGGAAGGAATCAGAGCTGGATTAATCGAAAAAGATTCACTTCCTCTGTTACTCATTGTAGAAGATAACACGGATGTTAGAATTTATATCAAAGAAAATCTTAAAATAGATTACAGAATTTTGGAAGCTGTTGATGGTGAAGATGGGTGGGAAAAATCTGTTGAGCAAATACCCGATTTAATAGTAAGTGACGTGATGATGCCGAAGATGGATGGATTTAAACTTTGCGAGAAATTAAAAACAGATGAAAGAACAAGTCATATTCCCGTAATTCTTTTAACAGCAAAAGCAGCAAAGGAAGATAAGCTGGCAGGCTATGAAACCGGAGCTGATGAATATCTTATGAAACCTTTTGACACGGATGAATTGCAATCAAGGATTAAAAATCTTATCGAACAAAGAAAGAGATTACAGAATCATTTTAGAAAACAAGGTCTTGCAGGAATTGATCAGCAAAAAATAACATCGGTTGATAAAAAGTTTTTGCAGAAGAGTATGGATATAATTACTAAACATTTTTCCGATGCATCATTCAGTGTGGAGATACTTGCTGAGGAGTTAGCTATCAGCCGTTCGGGTTTGCAGAAGAAAATTCAGGCATTAATCGGAGAAACACCCGGTGACTTGATACGAAGAATAAGACTTGCCAAAGCTGCAGAACTGATAAAACATAAATTCGGGAATCTTTCAGAAGTAGCTCTTGAAGTCGGTTATAACAATCCTGCTCATTTTTCAGAAGCGTTTAAGAAGCAATTTGGTGTAGCACCATCGCAATATTTGAATAATAAAAACTTAACATAGTTCCATATTGAATCCTCTACCTCCGAAGGAGTCCCTCTGGGAGAGGATTTAGATTGTATGGTATTATCGTTTTTTTACAAATATTAAACCTCTACGAGGTTATAAATGTTAATGTGTATGAATTGTTAAAACATCGTAGATGTTTTATTATTGTAGAAAAAAATATCAATTCAGATAAGATCCTCGTAGAGGATCAATAGAAGGAGGTTAATTTGAAACCTGGTGCGTTTACACAGTTATATGTTCATTTAGTTTTTGCAGTGAAATATCGTGAGAGATTGTTAACCAAAGAAATGCGTGATGAGTTGTTCAAGTACATCAGCGGTATTATATCCAATCGGAAACACAAAGTGATAATCATAAACGGAATGGCTGATCATATACATATACTGATTGGATTAAATCCCAACGATAAAATATCAGACCTTGTTGCTTGTATAAAGCGGGAATCCTCCTCATTCATTAATGAAAAGAAATTATTTCGTGGCACATTTCACTGGCAGGATGGATATGGGGCTTTCTCTTATAGTCGATCACAATTAGATGTCATTTATAAATACATTGCAAATCAGGAAGTACATCATAAAAAGAGAACATTCCGAGAAGAATATGTCGATTTATTAAAGAAGTTTGAAATTAAATTCGATGAGAAGTATCTGTTTGATTTTTTTGAATAATTGAATGTTGATTAAAACCTTTATGAATCCTCTACGAGGATTAATAGTGTGGGATGCTGATTGTTTTTACAAATATTTGACCTCTACGAGGTCATATTCACAGATGAATTAATTCAAAAACATCGTAGATGTTTAATAATTGTAATCAAAAATGAACACTCCTAGACCAGATCATCGTAGATGATCAATATATCTCTGGGAATTTATGAATCCTCTACGAGGATTTGAATATTTGTACGGATTAAAATTCTACAATTATATGACCTCTAAGAGGTCAATCCTTCATCATCAAATTTTATAAACATCATAGACTTTAATAATTGTAGCTAAAAATTAACACGCTTACCAGATTCTCGTACCTGCCTGTCCGGCAGGCAGGGAGGATCAATAATGTAATTCCTACCTAAAAACCACCAACTGTTGCTGATCACCAAATTATTTTAAATACGATTTACTAAAAAGCGGAAGTTTTTTACTAAAATCTGGTAGAAATCTCTACCATAAAATCTTACCATATAAGCAAAAAATAAATTTTTTAATGACTTCAAAAAGTAAAACAGGTGTAAGATGCTCACTCAAACAAAAAATGGATATGAAAGTGATCTTGAGCCGACGGAATTTTATTTAAGTCCGAATTACCCGAATCCGTTTAGGGAAAAGACCACAATTAAATACTGTGTTGCATACGAAACACGGGTACAGATTACAGTTTACAATCACGATGGTGATGTAATTGAAAAACTGGTTGATGAAGTTAAGCAGCCGGGCACATACGTAACTGAATTCTCAGCCGTCAGGACTCATTCAGGGGAGGTTCGTAATCTCTCTCCGGGATACTACTGCTACTGTATGATTGCCGGTGATTATACCAGTGAAAAAATTTGGTTGTGTATAAACCACTTCTCAGGGAAGATTAATATGAAATCACTATTGCAGTTTTTATGGTAAATGTTATTTGTAGGGATTGGTCTCCTGACCAATCCGAGAAAAAACGGAGCGGACCGCCTGCCCGCCGGCTAAGACGGGGAGTCCGTTCCCTACAAAGTAATGTGAGAAATGTAAATGAAATTATTGATCCTCTACGAGGATCAGTGACTCTATTGGTGATATGTTTTTACAAAAATTGAACATCTACGATGTTCTTGATTAAAGACCTCGTAGAGGTCAAAATACTTGTAGAAAAGGTAAACAAAGAAAAAAGAATCCTCGTAGAGGATTTATAAAATGAAATGGTTATCTAATTAACAATTTAACAATCCATAACTAGGAGGATGTAATGAAAAAAATAATTTACTCAGTGCTTTTCTTTTTGCTTACCACACAA
>JACZKK010000113.1 GCA_014860115.1 Ignavibacteriaceae bacterium | reverse complement strand
AAAGCCATAAAATATTTTACATGCATTGTTCTGCTCACACTCACTTCAAGGATTTATTCTCAAATACCCGATACTATCTGGACTAAAACTTTCGGCGGAACTTTAGCTGATGTTGGAAATTCTGTCAAGCAAACTAACGATGGTGGTTTTATTGTTGCTGGTACTACAAGTTCCTTTGGTGCAGGTGGACAGGATATATATTTAATTAAAACTGATGAAAATGGTGAAACACTTTGGACAAAAACATTTGGTGGCTCCGGTAATGACAGAGCAAGCAATGTAGTTGAAACCAATGATAATGGTTATGCAATATTTGGAACTACTAATTCCTATGGTAATGGAGGAGATGATTTTCTTTTATGGAAGACAGATTCATTAGGAAATACTGAATGGTATAAATCATATGGAACGAATTCAAATGAAGTTGGAAATGAAGGAATTCAAACAAGTGATAATGGTTACATAATGGTCGGAAATATTAATGAAGCATTTCAAAAATCACGGATTATTAAGACTGATTCATCAGGAAATGAAACTTGGAGTAAAGTAATTATTAATTATTTATGCCCAACCTTAGTATACTCTGTTACTCAGACCATTGATAGTGGTTATGTCGTTTGTGGATCTTGGTATTATTGGATACCTGGGGATTATGTTTACGAAAGTTACTTGTATAAATTTTCTTCAAGTGGGGACTCACTATTTCTCAAATCATATGATTTCACCATAAGAGAAATTTCTAAAGTAGTCAGAAATTCATATGATGGCAAGCTGATTATGGGCGGTATAACCGGTACATATGACCAAAAATCGAGATTACTGAAAGTTACACCATATGGTGATATATTGTGGACTAAAGAAATTGACGGTTCTCAAGACCCTGACTATCTAAATTCACTTGAGCAGGATTTCGACAATGGATTTGTATTTACTATTGTTTGTAATGGTAACCCTCCATATGGTGCCGATTTTGGTTTGATAAAATGCGATATAAACGGCGATTTTTTATGGGAGAAAAGAATTGGAGGATCACAATATGATTTTGCTCGGTCAGTTAATCTTACAAATGATAGCGGGTATGTTGTAGTTGGTGAGACTAAATCTTTCGGTGCTGGTGATAACGATGTTTGGCTTATGAAATTGAATTACCCTCCTTCTGCTAAAATTCAACTATCTAAAGATTCCTTAAATCTCACATTTGATGGTCTGTCATTTACATCAAAAGACAGCTTAGTAATTTATAATACAGGGAATATAATATTAAATATTGACACAATTTATTCTACAAATGCATCCGGATTTATATTAGACATTATTCTGAAAGACACCACAATTCATTCTGCAGTTACCTGGAGAAACAGCTATTACAATCCGTTTGAAATAGAACCCGGGGATTCGGCTAAACTTGTTTTCACATATCCTTTATGGATACCAAAATCTTTTAACATAAATGAAACCTGGCTGGATACAGTAATTATTCTAAACAACTCAGTTAATAGCAGTTCACTGGCAATACCTACTGTCATTGACTTTCCGGTTGGGATAAGCGACGAATCAAACGATTTACCAGAAAAATTTTCTTTGTCCCAAAACTATCCCAACCCGTTTAATCCTTCTACGAAAATAAAATTTCAGATTCCGTCTTTCACTCTTCGACAAGCTCAGAGTGACATTTGGGTTACGCTTAAAGTTTATGATGTTTTGGGAAATGAAATTGCAACTCTGGTTAACGAAGAAAAACATCCCGGCACTTATGAAATTGGATTCAATACATCTGCCATCAAACATCTTCCATCTTCCGGAATTTACTTCTATCAGCTTAAAGCTGGTGACTACGTTGAAACTAAAAAGATGGTGTTAATAAAATGAAGACATTAAAATACTTTTTCGTTGCTGCATTGCTCCAGTATCAATCGGAAATTCTACCCCAGGATCAAAGTATTTTCATCTTCGATCCTGCGGGCGTATCATCAAGTTTCCAATATACTCTTTCACAATTAGCAGAAGACACTGTATTTGTTGCAGATTCACTGGATGATTCAATCTTCAACTATGATGCTGCCTTTCTATTCATTGAATATCCATATGTTTTATCTGAAATTAATGTTGACAGGCTAATAAATTATACTGCAATTGGAAAACCAACTTATTTAGTTTCTAACCCACCTATCGACTCAACAAATCAACCATTCTGGAATCATATCGGATTGAATGAAATGCTCTATCTGCTTGTATCTTCACTTGTGGATTCAGTAACCGGTATCGATTCAACTTTCACACAGGGAATAGTTATAGATACTATCTTTATGAGCTCGGGTATTCCAGCGCCAATTGGGACTATTTCACCAATTTTAGTAGGACAATCTGCAGGTCTTGATATTCAGCCAACTTACATTTCAACAATTGATACACTGCAGGTAATACTGGATTTATATAATCTAATAGAAGATGAAGGATTTTTGAGAAGAGTATTGGAATATTTTAATTTGATTCCTCAGCAAAATAATGTTGAGATTCAATTTTACCCTGCAATAGATACTGCCTGGATTTTTGGTGGATGCACAGGTCCAGATTTAATTACACATCATTTAGTTAGCACTCCTGTTAAGGACAGTATTACAATTGAGCCCGGACCAAATTCCTATTTCTTTTATTACGATTCGTTGGGCAACATAGTTCAGGTAGATAAATATTATTTTATTGTTACTGATTTATTTGATCAATATGAATATGAGCTATGGTTTTATCCAAAATCCTGGCCGCCTTTTGATCCAGTAATTATCTCGTTTGATTCTATTTTTTATTTCCAGCAGAATACATTTGAAATACAACTACTTGTAAAACATAATGGTAACCCGATAGATTCACTTTCTCAATTATTCAGAGCAGATTGGGGATTGAGTGTTGAAGTTGGCAGCAAAGATCCAGAGACATTTTCTTTATCCCAGAACTACCCCAACCCGTTTAATCCAAGCACCAGTCTGCAATATGCAATTGGCAGTCGGCAATTTGTAACACTTAAAGTTTATGATTTGTTAGGAAGAGAAGTTGCAACTTTGGTTAACGAAGAAAAACATCCCGGCACTTATGAAGTTGAGTTTAATGCAACCGGATTGCCTAGCGGAGTTTATTTTTATCAGCTTATAGCCGGTAACTACATCGAAACTAAAAAGATGGTGTTAATAAAATGAAAAAATTGAATTTTACATTATCTATTTTCTTAATGACTTTTACTCCATCAATTTATCCTCAGGATCAATCAATCTTTATTTTTGATCCGAATGATGTTTCATCGAGTTTTCAATCGACACTTTCACAACTAACAAATGATTTTGTATTTATTGCTGATACACTTGATAACGCAATATTTAATTATGATGCAGCATTTTTATTTATTGATCGTCCCTACATCCTTTCTGAGATAAACGCATATAGATTAATAAATTATACATCAGATGGACACCCGCTTTATGCATTCTCTATGCTTTGGTTTGATAGTACCTCAATTGCCTTTTGGAATCATATTGGTATAGCAGATGCTGGTTGGCTGCTCATTTCAGGTGTTGTTGATTCCGTAACAGGAATAGATACTACCTTTACAAGAGATATTTTTATTGATACTAGTTGGTATAGTGGTATTCCTGAAGTAAATGGAAATGTAGTACCGATTCTTTCCGCTTGGTATCAATTTCCTTCCTCACATTTCTATTCAACTTTTATTTCAGGTTATGATTCTCTAAACGTGATTCTGGATTTGTTTAATCTGATTTATAATTATGATTTTTTACAAAGAGTCTTGATAAGATTTGCTTTAATCCCTCCAAATGATGTTGAAGGTGATTTCAATCTATTGACAGATTTTAAATTGTTCCAAAACTACCCCAACCCGTTTAATCCTTCTACGAAAATAAAATTTCAGATTCCGTCTTTCCCTCTTCGACAAGCTCAGATTGACATTTGGGTTACGTTGAAAGTTTATGATGTTTTAGGAAATGAAATTTCAACTCTAGTTAACGAAGAAAAACTGCCCGGCACTTATGAAGTTGAGTTCTCACCAGAATCCAGAATCGAGCACCTGCCTGCCGGTAGGCAAGGTCCAGCATCCGGAATATATTTTTATCAACTCAAAGCTGGTAACTACATCGAAACAAAAAAAATGGTTTTAATAAAATAATGATCTATTAAGGTAACTAATGAAAAAAAATCTTTTCACGTCATTCCTTTTAATCATAAGTCTGATGATCGGATTTATATATTTCTCCAATCAGCCAACCCGCCTGCCGAGCGGGCAGGTCAAACAATCGGAAAAAGAATACCCCTCAGATTGGTTTTATATGCAAAGAGCTTTTCCAATTGGGGAAGTTTCGCTTAAAAAGTATTATGACGCGATCAAACAAGCCAAACACCTAAAAGAGTTATCAAGCTTTACAACTGCAAATCTCTGGGTACTGGTTGGGCCAACAAATATCGGCGGAAGAATTTCAGATATTGAAATGAGTCGGACAAACTTGGATACGATTTATGCAGGAATAGCTTCAGGAGGAGTTTTCAAATCAGTTGATCAGGGATTAAATTGGTTTCCAATCTTCGATGAAACTTTCACAATGTCAATAGGTGATCTTGTAGTCGATCCGATAAATCCAAATATTATTTATGTCGGAACCGGTGAAGTGAATGGCGGTGGTGGTTCTGTTACTTATGGAGGTAATGGTGTCTATAAATCAACCGATGCCGGAGCTACTTGGAACCATTTAGGATTAGAATCGACGGAATATATTTCAAGAATAATTGTTGACCCTGTAAACCCACAAAACATCTATCTTGGTGCAATGGGTAAACTTTTCGGTAAAAACAGTCAAAGAGGATTATATAAATCGACTAATGGCGGAACTACCTGGGAAAATAAATTATTCATTTCTGATTCAACCGGATGTATCGATGTTGCGGTGAATCGGGATAACCCGAATATTGTTTACGCTGCAATGTGGGAACGAATAAGAAGACCTGACAGAAGATCTTATGGTGGACCAACCTGTGGACTCTATCGTTCCAATGATAGCGGCGAAACATGGTCTGAATTAGTAAATGGTTTGCCGAATAACTCTCCAACAGTTGGGAGAATCGGAATTTCAATTTGCGAATCTTCACCTGAAATAATTTATGCTATTTATGCTGACAACATCGGCTACTTTGCTGGAGTCTTCAAATCAACAAATAGTGGTGATAGCTGGACAAGAACAAACGATGGTTCACTTGCAAGTTTATTTTCATCATTCGGGTGGTGGTTTGGAAATATTAGAGTTGATCCAACAAATCCTAATAACGTTTACGTTCTTGGATTGGATATTTACAAAACCACTAATGCCGGGAGTTCCTGGTTTTATGCGTCTGGTGATATCCATGTAGATCAGCACGGAATGTACATTCATCCATTAAATCCAAACTTCATAGTTGCAGGAAATGATGGCGGTGTTTATAAAACTTTTAATTCTGGTTCAAGCTGGACAAAAATTTCAACAATGCCAATCACTCAATTCTATACTTGCGAAGTGGATTATCAATTTCCGAACAGATATTACGGAGGGACACAGGATAATGGAACTAACAGGACTTTGACGGGTAACCAGAACGACTGGCATCCAATTTTTGGAGGTGATGGCTTCTATGTTTTAGTTGATCCTTCAAACAATAATTATGTCTATGCTGAATCACAATATGGAGGTTTTGGAAGATCAATTGATGGTGGTAATAATTTCAACTATGGTCTGAATGGAGTCTCCGGCTCGGATAGGTTTAACTGGTCTACACCATTTATAATTGATCCAACAAACCCTGCCAAACTTTACTTAGGATCTAATAAAGTCTATAAATCAATTAACAGAGCTGTTTCCTGGTTACCAATTAGTCCCGACTTAACAAATGGACCACCAACAGGAAACCAGGTTTATGGAACGATTACAACTATTGCATCAGCAGCTTCTGATACTAATGTTATCTATGCAGGTACGGACGATGCAAATGTTTGGGTTACAACTAATGGCGGTGCAAACTGGAATAATATTTCAACATCGCTTCCAACAAGATGGATAACCAGAGTAGCAGTCGATCCAAATGATGCTTCGGTTGCTTATGTAACTTTATCCGGTTACAGATATGATGAATATCTTCCTCACGTTTTCAGAACAACAAATGCTGGAATTAGCTGGATTGACATTTCTTCAAATCTTCCAGATGCACCTGTGAATGATATAATCATTGATCCCACATCAACACAAAAATTATATGTTGCGACTGATGTTGGTGTTTTTGTATCAGATAGTTTAGGTAATATCTGGAACTATCTTGGTGAAGGATTACCAAACTCCCCCGTAACGGATTTGGTTTTGCATAATCCAACCAGAGAACTTATTGCTGCAACTTATGGTCGATCGATGTACTCAATTAGTATATCAACGATTCCTTCCATTACAGTTGTTTCTCCAAACGGAGGTGAACATTGGATGATGTGGGATACTGTTCAGGTTGAGTGGTTAGCAACAGAAGTTGATAGCGTAAAAATAGAATTAAGTCTCTCCGAAGGAATTGATTGGATGACTATTGCTGAATCAATTCCAAATACAGGAACTTTTAATTGGTTTGTACAAGCTCCATTTACCTCCTGGTATTGTCTGATGAAAATAAGCGATGTTAGTGATAGCACGATCTTTGACATAAGCGATACAACCTTTACAATTGATATGTTTCCTGCTGTTGAGGATTCTTCATATATATTTCCAGCCGAATTTACTTTGATGCAGAATTACCCCAACCCGTTTAATCCTTCGACGAAAATAAAATTTCAGATTCCGTCTTTCACTCTTCGACAAGCTCAGAGTGACATTTGGGTTACGCTAAAAGTTTATGATGTTTTAGGAAATGAAGTTGTTACTTTAGTTAACGAAGAAAAACAGCCCGGCACTTATGAAGTTGAGTTCAACATCAACAGTCATTCCGGCAAAGTCCGGAACCTGCCTGCCGATAGGCAAGGTCTGGTATCCGGAATCTACTTCTATCAGCTTAAAGCTGGCAACTATATTGAAACAAAAAAGATGGTGTTAATTAAATAATTTTACATAAGTAAATACGAAAGAAAATGTTATGAAAAAATTATTTCTCATTTTACTTTTTAACTGCTTAGTCTTCTCGCAAACTCAACATAACATCTGGTATGGTTTCGGTCCGTATGGCGGTACCGTTACAGAGATTAGTATAAATTCATATGGAAACATCGCCGCAATTACGAACGGTGGTTTGAGTTATTATTATTATGAGTGGATACATATGTATAACTCGCAGGAATTTACTCACACTTCATTTCTTGGAACATCCGATACTCTTATTGCTTCAGACCTTGATTCATTATACTGGACTGCCGACGTAAGTTATCACTGGAAAGGCATCACTCCCCTTGAAAAGCCAATAGAAGGAATCCGGATTAAAAAAATTCCCCAAATTACTTTTTATCTCTGGGCAGACAGTACAATTTATTCCGGAGGTTGGATTGGATCATCCTGGAATACTATAGATCCCGGCAAAGGAATTATTAATGATCTTTATATCAACAAAATAGATGATCAATCAATAATAATTGCAACTGAGCGAGGCGTTTTTCGATCATCTGATAATGGAGTTAGCTGGATAACTCTACCTGTTCCGGAAAAAAATTATAAAGCTTTAGCCGGTGATAATATACCTCCATTCAAGCTGGTTACTTTTGCAGATGACTCAAATCTTGTTTATCTGTCAAGTAATAATGGCGATACCTGGATATCAACTTACAACGGATTATCGCAAGGTAAATTCGAGTTAACCGATGCAATCATCAATACCTCCGGACAAATATTTGTAAGCGCAGAATCAGGTGTTTACAGAACTACAAACTTTGGAACAAACTGGGGGCCATTCTCCGATGGTCTTGAATATCCCGACTTTGGAATTCCTAAAACACTCGGAGTCCACACTCTTCAGAATGATGGTAATTACATTTATGCAGGAACTGATGAAGGACTTTTTGAAAAAAATCCTGCCTGGCCTCAGTGGAGTCAAATTGGACCTAACAACCAAAAATGTCTGTCACTGGGAAAATCAACTGCATTTCTGGATATGGTACTGCTCGGGACTCCAAACGGAGTGAAAGTTTACAGCGGGTATGGCGATTGGATACCTGCAGATAATTATGGTGTTGATGGATTTCCGATAAATGCACTCGTTTTATCGAATAGCTGGGATGGAATTGCACTTGCAGGAGGAATCTTTCCCGAACAAAATGGCTTCATTCAAATGTCCGGTGATGCAGGTTTTACATGGCAGACTATCTATAACTTTCCACTTGGTTCGGGCAAGTTTAATTATTTCTTGCAAAGAAAAGATAGCTCGCAAATTTACCTTGCGTTGAATGAAGGAATAAATTCAAATGGATTATTAATAGCAAATGTAGTAAGTGATCCATACAACTGGCAATTAATTCCGGGCACAAATGGATTGAACTTTATATTCCCGGCAGTTTTCCAGAACAATTCAAACCAAATTTATTTTTTGGTAAATGATTCTCTACTGTACAAATCAGAAGATGGAGGCCGGTCGGTTCAATATGTTTCTTACATTCCCGGAGGAAGATATAACAGCATTTATGCTGTTGAACATTATAACGGCGACAAAAACATATATGCATGTGGACAGGGTGTTAAAATAAGTTCTGACTTTGGAATTACCTGGGAGAATTATGGACTGGATGACTATGAAGTTGTAAGAATGATTTACGAAAGCTGGTCATTACTTGCAGCTACTCGCAATGATGGTTTTTTTGCAAAATACCATAGCACCGGAGACTGGACACCATTTTCAATCGGACTTGACAAAGGATTAATCATCAACGATGCATTGAACTGGACAACCTGGATTTTGCATACCGCAACTGCGAATCATTCAGTTTTCTTTTTATGGCTGATTATTAATGATGTCGAAGATGAAAATGGTCAATCCAGGCTAAATGATTTTGTACTCTCACAAAACTTCCCAAACCCATTTAATCCCTCAACAAGAATTAAATACCAGATTCAGGATTTCGGATTTGTGAGTTTAAAAATTTATGATGTACTTGGAAATGAAATTGCTACTCTTGTTAATGAAGAGAAACTGCCCGGCACTTATGAAGTTGCTTTTGACGCGACAAATATTTCCAGTGGTGTTTATTATTATCAAATTCGGCATAGAGGCTTTACTGAAACCAAGAAAATGGTAATCTTAAAGTAGAAACATCCTTCAAAATTTTCATAATTCTGCAGTCCATAATAATCGGAATAGTTGACTTTAGACAGGTACGAAAATTGCATAATTAGCAATTATTCATAAATATCAAAGGAGAACACATGAAATACACATTACTTTTTTTAATCGTTGGAATTATTCTTTTAGTCATACCAATAAACATTTCCAGGCCGTCGTTTAATGGAACTGACCCTGGTTGTGGAGGTGGTGGATGTCATACATTTGAAGATGGAAAAGTATCTGTTACCGTGACTGATTTACAGGTTCAGATCACAGTAAGTGGAACAACTAATGATGTTGCCGGAGAGCTCGTGGATGCAACTGGAACAGTTGTAGCCTTCAATAACAGAACCAGTTCCAATCCATTTACTTTAACAGCTCCTGGCCCTGGTAATTATACAATAAATGCTGGTTACGCTGGTCCATTGAGATGGGATTCTGCATCGGTTTCAATTTCTGTAACCCATATCGGCGATAATTCAACAAATCTTGTATCATACAAGTTATACGATAATTATCCAAATCCATTTAATCCTTCAACAAGCATAAAATATTCTTTACCTGAAGCAAACTTCACGACACTGAAAATTTTTGATGCTCTTGGTAATGAAGTAGCAGTTCTGGTTGATGAACTAAAATCAGCCGGAACCTATCAGGTCGAATTTAATGCTACAACCTTATCAAGCGGGATTTATTATTACACTATTCAGGCTGGCTCCTTCAATGAAACTAAAAAAATGATTTTAATGAAGTAACTTTTCTTTTCTCTGAGCGTCCTTGCGATGTCTGTCTACTGTGAGGACGCATCTTTTCTTTCTTTGCCCAAGTAACCACTCTTCAGTAAATTTATATAAGTTATTTTTTCTAATTGGAGTACTAATGAAAATCTTTTTTGTATTGATAGTTTTTACTATCTGCATTTTCCCGCAAGATAGAACAATAAATTTACGTGGTTATGATATTGAGCTTGGAATGGATATGATGCAGGTGTGGGAAAAATTAAAATCTGGTTTTAATGTAATTGAGGATGAGGATAGTAGTTTTTACATCTCGGACAATAAAAATGAGCCGGTTGGTGTAATAATATTTAAGAATGAGAGAGCAGTCAAAATTATCAAAGACTGGGGAACAAAATCTAAAAGTAATGTCGGCCAGGTATTTAAAACATTATGGAATATCCTGAAGCAATACGAAAAAGATCTGGATGAAACTAAATTAATTCCGCTTGAAACATATACAGAAAAAGGAAGCAAGTTTGCTTTGCAGATATATCTCGCTGAAAATAGATTTCTTGACATAACTATCCAGCATACTGTAACTATACTTGAAGTGCTTGAAGAGCCTGTAAATTAAAATTTGAACTGTAGCGAAAATAGATTTGCGTTTCCCAGTCCAAGTGAGAATGGCATGTAAGCATAATCAAAACGCAGGTTACCCCACATAATTCCTACGCCGCCAGTAAAGTTTCTTGCTTCATAGCCTGATTGATAACCAACGCGTGCGGCGAAAGTTTCATTATAAATTATTTCACCACCACCGATTAAGTGGATGTCATCAGTATCAAGATATTTCTGAAACTCACCGACAATAATAAAATCTAGCTTAGATGTTTCGAGACCAAAATTGTATGCCCCACCAAGACGAAATTCGGTAGGAAGTTTTGTTTTTTCTACTCTTAGCTCACTCATCGAGCCAACATTTCTGATGACTGTTGATGCAGTTAAACCTTCAATCGGTGTAAAGTAATTCAATCCGAAATCGAGACCATAGCCTGAGGATTCATCATTAAGCAATCCTTCATACAGATATTTGAATGTAACTCCAAAATCCAAATCATTAATTACAGTAAACCCTGATGAAAGACTTCCAAAGAAATAATTTGCATTGAATTTGGAAATTGGATCACCGGGACGTTCTCGTACTTCAATATCGTCAACTGTAGTTACATTAAAGCCAACTGCCCATGGGAGACTGAACATATTCCATTTAATTCCACCAACCTCGCTTCTTATATCTTGAATCCATTCATTGTGCATAAACATAACTTCATTCATTTCGGTAGAAACAAGTCTTGAAGGGTTATAGAATAATGCAGATAGATCATTTGATGCAGCAGCACCTGCATCACCCATAGCAATGTTTCTCGCACCAAACCCGAATTTAAGGAATGAAAGTCCGCTGTTGCCTGCGGATTGGGCAAGAGAAATTGTTGATGCAACTAATATTATTAAAACTATTTTTTTCATACAATTAATTAATTGATAAATTCTGTGTAACCGTCATTCCGCACTCGATGCGGAATCCAAAAAACAATCATCCTGAGATGCCGGATCAAAGTCCGGCATGACAAAAGGAAATCAAAAATTAAAATTAACACTTAAAATATGCCTATCAGCGCTTGAGTATTGCTCAATCTGAAAAGCATAATCAACACCCACTACTAAATTACCAAACGGCTGAAAGAATGAAAAACCAAGCGAGGGTTTAACCGGCCAATCTTTATTACTGAGATTAAACTGGTCAACTCCACCACGAATAAAAAACTTATCGTATATATTATACTCAACTCCGGCACGCAGAATATTAGTCTTAGCGTTGCTATTCTCAAACTCAATAGCTCCAAGCAAACCAAGCTCTTTGTTCCTGTAGCTTACACCAAGTTTTCTAAGGTTGGGAAATTTATCTTCACTAATTATCCCCTCCTGCTGATAAATCGGTGAAGTATCCCATTTATACTTGCTCATTAAATCAACAAGAACGAGCGAAATATTAAAGTTATCATTCAGTTTGTATAAAGCACCAACATCAAAGCCTAAACTGGTTGAGCTAATTTCTTCATACAAACTATAGTAATAAAATTTTGTTGCTAAGCCAATGGAAATTTTTTCTGATATCCTTGCTGCAAGCCCGATGAAAAATTGATTTTCAGACGTCGAGAGTTCTCCGGTAGGTAAACCATTGTTATCTCTTCCATCAATATTTCTGATACCGGAATTAATGACACCAATACTCAAACCTGCAGTGGTTCTTGGCCTGCGTTTTTCAGCTACTGTATCTTTTGCGGAATAGAAATCAAATCTTCTGGTATAGTTGAAATAATTCAGCGCTCTGTCAAGAGTAAGAAATGAATAGCCAGCCTGGAAAGAATTATTTTCCTGGAATGGTGTTATTGCCGGATTGTAGTACGAAACCAATTCACCTTCAATTATCGATGACATTGCATTTCCCATACCGATTCCTCTTGCACCAAATCCAATTCTGCTGAAAGCTCCGGGACTAACTGACATTTCGCTGAACTTCGGCTGCGCAAATATCATTGCTGAATAAACTAATAGTGATATGAAAAAATAATTCTTCATCATTGCATATAAATTATTTTTCCGAACAAGGGTTCTTCATCGTTAATATCAACTCGATAAATGTAAACACCATTCGGCAAATAGTTGCCGTTATCATCCAAACCATCCCAGAATTCAGGAGCGCCTTCAAGTGTTCTATTGCGTGATGCATTCTGAATTATTGTCCTGATGTAATTCATCCCGAAATCAAAAATCCTTATTGTAACTTCAGCTTCTGCCCCACCGGTACTGTATTTAATTTTTAATTGCTCCTGTCTTGGAGAAAAAGGATTTGGATAGCAGTAAGTTTCTTCTTCCGATTTCAACGGCTGCGATGCAAAATAAACTTTCCAATCTCCATTGTATGCACTTGTTTCTATAATTCTTGCCAGACCATCATTAGAACCGAGCCATACATACTCATCATCTGAAGCAGCACTATAAAAAATGCTGGTTGTCAATTCTACGCCGGATTCTTTATCAACAATATTATTCGGAAGTATCCAGGTTCTGCCCTGGCTTAAAGATCTGAAAGCACCGTTATCTGTTAATGCGATAACATCAGCATTCTTAAATCCAAAATTATGACCGCGTTCCTCATTCAGAGCAGTCTTCCAAATATTACCGCCATTCGCAGAATAACTTATCGCGTAAAATTCATTTGCATCTTCAGCTTTCCATGAAGAAGCCCAGATTGTATTGTTGAATAAATTATATCCGAGTGCAGTTATAAAGTTTCCACTAATTGGCTGATTTTGATTCTGGTGATTGTATTTTATCCAGGAAGGATTTTGTGCAAATGCATTAGTAGTTTTGTTGATTCCGTTTGCTGTGCCAACATATACGGTTGAATCATTTGCAGCTACAACTGAAAATGCCCGGTAATTCAGCCAGCCAGTACTGCAAAAATTCCCTGCTGTTGGAGAAATACATTTGTCTCTTTCCGACAGAGAATCCGATGGTGATATAGAATTTAAACTATCTGTAGGAAGAATAATTCTCTGCCAGGTTTGCCCCATATTTGTACTTCTTCTGGTACCGCCTGCAAAAGATGTAATCCACACTGCGTTTGTAGTGAATGCAATATCATAGGTCAGATTTTGTTCTGCAACAGTAATCGGAAGAACACTTAAAACATTTTCACCAAAAATTATAACTGAAGAATCAGGATGGTCTACAGGCTGAGGAACTGCTGTCCAGGTTGCTCCACCATCTGTAGTAAATTTTAATCCTGTTCCTTTTGGTACATTTCCACCACCCGGACCCGGGACAGAGGTCGCAGTTGCAGCCCAGATTGATCCATCATACTTATTGTATGCTAAAGCAGAAATGTTATCATCACCGAAAGGTGAAGAGCCATAAAAGTTAGTCCAACTAAATCCCCTGTTAAATGAAACACTAACACCTCTGCTTGTCCCCAGCCAAACCTGATCTTCGATTGTAACAATATCAAGAATGCTGTTACTTGTAGGATTTGATGCGGTAGTTTTTGAAATAAAATTTTTATCGCCGGGAAGTTCAAATGATTCTGGTTGTGATTGAGGATATATCTCAATAATAAATAAGAATGAAAATGAAAGAATCAGTGTTTTTATCATTGAACTAACAGAAAATGTTCTAAAATGTTGCTCAGACTATTACTTCTATCAATAGCTTGAAAAACAAATTTCCACTGACCGGGCATAGAAGTTGGCGAAAACGAATTTTTAAATGAATAAACACCATCATTAGCTGTACTATCTCCAAAAACTTCCAGATTACCACTATCATCCATTGCAAAATAAATATCACCGGGATTCTCTTCTACCGGAGTACCATCTGGTCTGTATAAACTAAAAAATGTGGAAAGTACATCTACACGCCCATTTGGATCGACTGTATTAACTGAAAAAATAAAGCTTACACCGCGTGCAACTGAATCAGGACATAAGAGATTTGAAATTACTGGAGGCAGATTATCCTGTCCATTTTTAAAATAAAATCCTCCGAGAGCAACTTGTTTTATACTGCCTTCAAATCCTTCAGCAAAAAATCTGACAGTATAATTACCAATAGGATTTTCCCGCTTCAGAATAAATTGGTTTTCATATAGATCATCTATTATCTTATACATTTCCACAGGGATTGCATTCAATTTTGAATTATCGGAAGCATACACATCAAAATAAGCTTTGTAAACCTGGCTTGGCGGTGTAAAAATTAGTCTGAGATTAAGAAGGGAATCTCCCGGAACTTTCATATCAACAGTATCCTTTATTCCAACAATTGTGCTTACCTGATAATTATCAGTTCCTGAATCTATAATATCTTCATAGGTTTTTTCACATCCCCAGATCAGAAGTGGAATCAGTAAGAAATAGGCTTTTCTCATAGCAGAATAATATTTTGAAGCAAGCAATATCACAAGGTAAAAATTAAGATATTTTTAGAATTATTGGGGCAATGTAAGCATAATAGGCATTGGAGAAAAAGAAATAATGAATATAAAAAAAGCAAAATAACCAATAAGTTTTCTTCGGGGATCCAGTTCGGTTGCATCAAGCACCGGAGGATGTTTTAGTTTTATAATGAAATATAGAATCAATGACCAGAACAGCCATCCCGACCAGCCGATTCCGTAATTTAATTCCAGGAAAGTATCAGCGAAACCTAATACTCCGAATACAAACATAATTGAAAATGCAACGACGGAAATTTTATAGTGAGTCTGATCACCGAACATTGCAAAAGATATGTGTCCGCCATCAAGCTGCCCGACAGGTATCATATTCATCGAAGTGATGAATAGTCCAAACCAGCCAACACATAAATATGGATAATGATAAATCTCGCTCATTGGCGGAAAGAACTGCCCGGGTTGAACAAAGGCTTCTCTTAAAAACGAAAAAAGAATTGAATCACCGAAGATCAGTGCATAGCCTTCCTTACCATAAGTTGGTTCGAGATAATCTGGATGAATATTAATCAGGTAATTAATCCCAGGTACATTTATGAAACCATATATCAGAACTGCTATTGTAACAATAAAGCCAGCTATTGGTCCTGCAACTCCAATATCAAACATAGCTTTTTTTGAATGGATGCGTGTCCGAGTCCTGATGACAGCACCCATCGTTCCAAAATTTATCATATATGGAATTGGAGGAAACGGAATATAAAAAGGCAATGAAGCTTTAACTTTATGATATAGTGCTGCGAAGTAATGACCAAACTCGTGAAAAGTAATAATAAGTAAAATTGAAATCGAATAAGGTAACCCTATCAGCAGTTCACTTAATTCATACGGCCCGCCTGATGCACTTGTCCACTGTACTCCTGCAATAGTCGTTGTTATAAAAGTTATGATGAATAACCCTAAATGAAGCAACGGTCTTTCTTTTTTTTGCTTTACCGGTGTAGACGAGTAAGTAGAATAATAATTTTCCCCGTAAGGATCAGGCATATTTAAATATCCAGGTTAATTCCAATTGTTGCATAACTTTCATTCGTATCATAGAATTCTCCGTGCACACTTTTGCCGGAAAAATACGAAGCTAAAATACTGAATCCTCTTGATTCTGGTTGACCAAATTTTATTCCCGCTGAAACTATATTGTTGCCTGAATATTCATCAATTCCTGTCAGCTTAAAGTCAAAAGCAATGAACGGTGTGAAGAAAGAAGTTTGAATCTGGGTGACATAATAATCGAATCCAGCTTGAAGTATTCCTTTTTTAATTTCATGTGGAACGATGTGAATGTTATAAGTAATTCCTCCATAAACACGAATAGCATAAATTTTATAGTAAGCTATGAACTCAAAAAATTCTCTGCTATAAATAAATGGTTCTCTTCCTTCAAGCCAGATTTCTGATTCAGCATCATAGTAGCCATCAACAAGATGAGCGCTAATGTGACTGAAGCGCAGTCTTGCACCCCATTCACTTAACTCAGATTTATTTTTATAACTACCATTAACGCCAAAAAGATAATCAACGGTCTCCACAGGAAATTTAAAATTGTTTTCTGAGCGTGCTCTTGTATAAGTGAAAAAATCTGCACCGAATGAAAATGACTTGTCCTCGCCGATCCAGTGAATAATATCGTGTGAAGTTCCAATATCTATTCTTACTTTTTCAATATCAAATAAATACTGAAATCCGGTTTTTGGTTCCAGGAAATGTGCGGTGAACGGTTGAATGTTTAAATCTGCAGGGAACCATTCAGTAGTTGTTTGTGCAAGTGAATTTAATTTACTAATAGATATTAGAATTAGGACGAGTACGAATCGCATTAATTTCTTTCAGACTTTGAGTTGAGTTTTCCGTCAGAGCCGGACTTTGACAGCTTTTTTATTTTTTGTTTGATGAGCTTGTTGTAGCTGTATTTGAATTTAGAAGTTAAACTGGTAATAGCATAAAGATTCGTCGGGAAAGCGAATGATGGTTCAAAATAACAATTAACTGTGCATCCCTGGCAAAAATCAAACCTGCCTTCATTTTTCATAAAGTATTTTATCTTATCAGATTTTCTAATTTCACTGATAGGTTTATCAATTTTAATTTTATCATTAGCAAAGTGATAGCATGGAAGAATGATTTCATTTTCAGGTGAAATAACAATTACTCGTGAAACAGCTTTGCAGCTTGGATTATTTTTATCATTTCCACCATCTCTTCTCAGTTTCATAAAAGCTTTATTAAGATAGACATCCATTTTGCCATCGCAATACTCATCAACAAAATCAACTGCCTCCTGCGCAAGACCCGGATTGCCAAAGTAAGAAAACACCGGATTCACCAGCAATACAAGATCGTGCCTTGCAGCTAATTCGTGCATTCGTGGCAATTTCCTGTACGTTTCATTTGTCACAGTAAAAAGAATATCCGGAAATTCTCCAAGCGATTTTGCTATTTCAATACTTTTGAAGATAGAGTTGAAGCAGTCTACTTTCCTTATTCGGTTGTGCTCCTCTTCATCTGGAGAATCAAGCGAGAAGTGAAGCAGATTTACTTTCCCGGCAAGCTTTTCAGCAAACTTTTGATAAAGGAGAGTGTTAGTTGTAATGCTGGTTTGCATTTTCAGGTTATGTGCAATCTCAGCCATCAGATGAATATCTTTATGAAGCAGCGGTTCACCGCCGGTCAAATCAATAAACTTGACGCCAAGCTTTGCAAGCTGTTCAACATTAGACTTAAACTCATCGAGATTTGCATACGGTGTGTCTTTAAAATTAGTATGGTCACCAAAATGGCAGAACTCACAGAAAGCGTTGCATCTATACGTAACATAATAATTGCAGAGAAGCAGCATCAGTAGACTCTATCTTTCCATTTTACTTTTTTACTAAGGAGAACCACAAATGGTAAAACAACCACATATATGAGATAATAAATTTGAAACACCGGAAAATATTTCAAATTCTTCTGAAGACCTAATCTCTGATGGACAGGCAGAAGTACAAAAAAATCAATTGCAATTTTGAATATTACGAGATATAACCAAGCAGCACTGAAGAAAAATGGAGTTAAGAGGATAAATAAATTCGTCAGGAATGCCCAGAGCATTAAACCAATACCGATAGGCGGAGTATCAATTCCGCCCACTGCCCAGCGTTTCTTTTGATTAAACAACTCCTGAAAAGTTACAGCAGGTTTAGAAGTTACTACTGAATCTTTGCTCATCGGATAGATTGCTACGTAGTTTTTCAATTTATGGATTGAGTTTAGTAATAAGAAATCTTCCGTAACGCTGAACGGTAAATTCTCAAAACCACCTGTTTCCACGTATGCCTTCTTTCTAAAGGACATATTGTTTCCGATGCAACTAACTGGTTTTCCAAGATTGATTGTTCCGGATGCAATAAAAAGTAAATAAATAAAATCAATAGCTTGCATTCCACTGAATGAATCTTTTACTGTCTGCGAAGTAAAACCATTTACGACACCAACTTTTCCAACATAATAAGAAGCAATTGTTTTTGCCCAGAGCGGGTGCACTGTACAGTCTGCATCAGTTGTAAGGATAATTTCTCCGTTCGCAATTTTTACTCCCTCAGCCATTGCTCTAACCTTGCCTTTTAATATCGCTGAATCATTTTCATCAAGATGAATTACACGAAATTTGAGTTTACCATGAATAAAATTCGATGATATTTTCAACGTATTGTCACTTGAAGCATCATCGATAATGATTATTTCAAGCTTGTCATCAGGATAAATTAAATTGTCCAGTGAATAAAGACAGGATAATATATTCGCATCTTCATTTCGAGCAGCTACCACAACTGAAACTGAAGGCAATTTATCTTCGGATAATTGTGGAAAAGTTTTTTTTGCACCGATTACCAAAGCGGCCGAAATAATGAAGTAGCCGGAAACAAGAATTAAGAAAATTATTTCAAGCAATCTTCAGGCTCCCCAAATTTAAAACCCATCTTATCTGCTTGTTCAACTGTGTAGTTCAATGCCTCTTCAATAATATCGCTGCACTTAATGCTGTCGTGAAAGACTAGGATAGAATTTTCTTTCAGGTAATTATCAATTGAGTATTTCACTTTTTCAATATTATTCTCGTAATCATAGGTAAGTAAGTTCCACATAATACATTCCAAATTAAGTTCTTTCAGGATACCTTTTGTTTTAATATTAAACCTGCCGTGCGCCGGTCTAAAATATTTAACATTATATTGAAACTTTTCTATCATCAGATCATTAAAAGCACCTAGCTCTGTAATCGATTCTTCCCTGCTCATCTTTGTCAGCAATTTATGATTCATTGTGTGGTTAGCAATTGTATGACCATCTGAAAGTATTCTTTCTGCAAGTGCTTGTTGATTTTTGATATTATTCCCGACACAAAAGAAAACAGCTTTAAGATTATTAGCTCTGAGAATGCTTAAGATTTTAAGTGTAGCTGCTTCAGTCGGTCCATCATCAAAAGTTAAAAGGATTTTATTGTTGCGAGTATTCCAACGAAAACTTCTATTTAAAATTTTAACAATTGAAGGCGGATTGTAATAGTATTTCAAAGTTACTTCTCTTGCTTATTCATCAATTTGCCAAATAATATTATGAAGCTGATAATTTCAGATGATCGTGGTATGCATTCTTTAAATTCTGCTCTAACTTTTCATAGTTACTTTTTTGTTGAACTGTGCTTCCGAGTAATTCGGGGATACATCGACTGCAGAGAAAATATCCTATCAGTGTATTCATTTCGTGATACATATAAGCGTTTAATGATAAAGCTGATTCCTCGCCCATTTTCAAAGCATCAATTTTCCTCTTGTTACAGAAGGGACATATCTCACCATCATAAAACCATATCTTTTCGACAGCATCGCCGTACATTTCATTAGCTTTGCCAAGAAGCTCAAAGAGTAAATCTTCTATATTACTTTCATCCATTACCTTTTCATCTTCTATTTCTAAAATTTATTACCTTCTTCCAACTTCCATAAACCATCCGTCTTCTCCGGCAGCTGCCGGATTCGCCGGATAAATCTTCCATCTTCCATCCTACATCTTCCATCAATTCAACCTTTTATAACTCCGACTGGTTTTATTTTGGCCACTTTGCGTGTAATGCCTTCCTTGTGCATCACATCAACCACATCTGAAACATCTTTATAGGCATCCGACATTTCTTCAGCGATTGTTTTGTAACCTTTTGCCTGAATTACAATTCCTTTTTTCTTTAGTTCTTCAACCAGATCTCTTCCCTTTGCACTCTTCAGTGCTTTTGTGCGACTAAGATTTCTTCCTGCACCGTGACAGGAACTTCCGAATGTTTCTTCCATTGCTTTTTCTGTTCCAACCAAAATATAAGAATATCTTCCCATATCACCGGGAATCAGCACGGGTTGACCAACACCTTGATATTTGGCAGGAATTAATTTACTTCCGGGTGGATAAGCTCGTGTTGCACCCTTGCGATGGACACAAACTTCTTTTTGTTCTTTTCCAATTTTATGCTTTTCAATTTTAGCGATGTTGTGGCAGACATCATAAAGTAGTTTGAAACCTAATTCAGATTCAGTCATTGAAAATGTATCTTGAAAAACCTTTTTTGCCAGATGCATAATCACCTGACGATTATTCCATGCAAAGTTCGCGGCTGCCTGCATTGCTGCAAGGTAATCCTGACCTTCCCGTGATCTAATTGGAGCGCAGGCAAGCTGTTTATCAGGTAATTTGAAACCGAACTTATTGCTCGCCTGAAGCAGAACTTTCAGGTAATCATCACACACCTGGTAGCCAAGACCGCGTGAACCTGTGTGAATTTGAATAACGATCTGCCCCTGAAAAAGTCCAAACACTTCAGCAACTTTTGCATCGTAAATTTCTTCAACTACATCAATTTCCAAAAAGTGATTGCCCGAACCAAGAGTTCCAACCTGATCTGCACCACGTTCAAAGGCACGCTTACTTACAACTTCTGTATCAGCATTTTTAAGCGTTCCACTTTCTTCAGTAAATTCAATATCCGACGGAGTGCCTAGATCATTTTCAAGCGCCCAGACAGAACCTTTAGTTAAAACTTTTTTAAGATCATTAGTCGAAAGTTTTTTTATTGCACCACTGGCACCTACACCAGTTGGGACTGCCTGAAACAATTTTGTTACAAGATCATCAATTCTGTTTTTGGTACGTTCATATTCAATATTAGTTGTTGCAAGTCTTACTCCGCAATTAATATCGTAACCAACTCCTCCGGGAGAAATAACTCCTTCATCAAGGTTCGTTGCTGCTACTCCACCAATTGGGAATCCATATCCCCAATGAATATCAGGCATCGCAAGAGAATATTTTTCAATTCCCGGAAGGTGAGCAACATTAACAACCTGCTTCAGAGCCTCATCATCTTTCAATCCTTCTTCAATCATATCACGAGAAATGTAAATTCGCCCGGGAAC
>JACZKK010000112.1 GCA_014860115.1 Ignavibacteriaceae bacterium | reverse complement strand
TACAAATTAAGGTGTGGGGATTTTTTGTTTTAAAATCCTAATAGAAAGTAAAAGCCTTTTATTTAGAAAGGTGTGCTATAGTTCTGATGTGATTTAGCTTGCTTTAGCAGCAGCGACTACTAATTTTCTTCCGCTGAGTTCCGATCCGTTCAATGCCTTTATTGCACTGTTTGCACCATAATCATTTTCCATTTCAACAAAACCAAATCCTCTTGATTTTCCGCTCTCCTTATCTGTTACAACTTTAGCAGAGATTACGTTACCGAAAGGTTTGAAAGTGTCCATTAGCTGATTATTACTAAAGGTCCAAGGGAGATTTCCAACATATAATTTTGTGCTCACTATTTTCCTTTAAATGTGAATTGATATTGTTATTAAAAGTTGCTCTTAAAATAGTATTAATTGAATCAATTGTAAATGAATGATTTTAAGGAATGAGCTGATTTGTTTTTCGAGATAAGAATTTACTGAGATGGTATGAGTTGATCTTAGAAGTAAGAGCCGGAGAAAATCTCCGGCATCATTAAAAATTAGAATTCAACTTTCTTGTGATACTTAGTAGCATATTCATAAACGAGTGTGCTTGCAACGAATATGGAGGAGTAAGTTCCTATAATAATTCCGAAGAACAGAGTAAATGCAAATGCTCTCAGAACTTCACCGCCAAAAATCATAAGCACAAGCACAGTTAAAAGAGTAGTACCACCGGTTATAACTGTTCTACTCATCGTCTGGCTGATGCTTGTATTTATTACATCAAAGAGAGGTCTTGTTTTATGGATTTTTAAATTCTCTCTTACTCTATCGAATACTATAACCGTGTCATTAATTGAATAACCGATAAGTGTTAAGAAGGCAGCGACAACAGTTAAGTCAATATCAAGGTTAAGCCCGGGAATCAATCCATAAAGAAGAGAGAAAAGTCCTAATGTGATAAGCACATCATGGAATAGTGCAGCAACTGCTCCAAATGCGAATACAAATTTGAATCTGAATCCTAAATAGACAAGTATTGCTATTAAAGCAAAAAATATAGCCAATAGAGCATCACGTTTTAACTCGGCACCGATTTTAGGACCAACACGATCTTCCTTCAGGACAGTAAAAGTATTATCGGTAATCTTTGCTCTCAGATTTTCTTTAATCCAATCTGCAATACCCACACTAACCAGCATTTCAACATTATCAGGTTCTTCTGAAACTCTGCCCGATTGGAATCCTGAAGCAAACAAACCATCAATAATCTGATTTGCAGTATCCGGATTTTCGAAGGCATAAGTAACTGAACTGGCGGAAGAATCAATTAATTTTCTGGGAACTCCCGGCATCAACTTTTCAATTTCTGCTTCAATTCCTTCAATTACTTTAGGGTACACTTCCACTGGAACCACCTGCATTTCTGTTCGAATCATAACACCGGTTTCACCGCCGAAAGTTTTCACCTCCATATTACCAAGTCCGATGTTTTCAACATCCGCTCTTACTTCGGCAATATTAATTGGTTTTTCAAACTGGAGAACAATTTCGCTTCCACCTTTGAAGTCTATACCAAATTGAAATCCTCTTGTAAATGCTGCAATCAAACCAATCAGAAATAATGATCCGGAAAGAGCGTAAGCAAATTTTCTTTTTCCGAGGAAGTCAAAATTAAAATTTTCAAAAAATCTCATAATAAAAGGGAACTCCTTAAACCTTTGTTATTAACCTATTGTTACTGGAATGTTTTTAGAAACCATTAAATCCAAAATTAATCTTGTGACGACAAGTGCACTAAACAAGCTCGCAGCAATACCTATCATAAGTGTTAATGCAAATCCTTGTATCGGACCAGTACCAAACTGGTAAAGAATAATTCCGGTAAAGAATGTTGTAATGTTTGAGTCGATAATAGCCGAGTAAGCACGGGAGAATCCGCTGTCTACGGATGCTTTAATTGTTTTGCCCGTTGCCATTTCTTCTCTTATTCTTTCAAAGATAAGTACGTTTGCATCTACAGCCATTCCTATAGTAAGGATGATACCGGCAATACCCGGCAAAGTTAATGTGGCATTAAATCCTGCCAGAACACCGAGTATAAATAATATTGTAAATGTTAGAGCAGCCGCTGCAATTGTGCCCGCTCTTCGATAATATATTATCATAAAAATTCCAACGAGTGCATATCCAAGTATTACTGAAAGCAAACCTTTATTAATTGAATCTTCTCCGAGTGATGGACCAACACTTCTCTCTTCGATAATATCAACAGGAGCAGGGAGTGCACCGGCTTTCAAAACTATTTCAAGAAGTTTAGCTTCATTTAGATCTGCCATTCCTTCTATTTGAGATCTTCCGCCGGGGATTTTGCCTTTCACAACAGGTGCTGAAAAAATTCCTCCATCAAGCATAATTGCTATCCTTTTATTTACATTAGCTCCGGTTATTCTTGCCCACTCAGTTGCACCTTCTGAATTCATTGTCATTGTTACAATTGGAGCTGAGGTATTTGGGTCAATGTTAGCTGTTGCATCAGTAATTACACCACCTGTAAGTTCAGGGTCTTTGTTTACGAGATACATAACAAAAAACTCATTGCCTTCCGCATCAGTCTGGGATCTTGCTTGAAATTTGAATTCAACGTTATTTGGAATAACTTTCTGAACATCTGGTCTGTTGAGCATAAGCTCGAGTTTATTTTTATCTTCAACTTTAACATATGCATCAGCACTTCTTCCCTGTGGATCTAAAAGTGCAATTGAAAAGAATGGATGCTGCTTCCTGAATTCTTCCTCCGAGAGTTCACCTTCAGGGGTAGTTGTATCAGCTGCTGCTATTGAAGTATCGGTTGGTGTAGTTTCAGTTGCTTTATCTTCAGAGGCAACCTGTGTCGTATCATCCAGAACTTTACCGGCAAGCACATCATCAATTTTTTGCATTACGGGGAAGGTGAAATCAGCTTCGCGCACAATTCTGAACTCTAAAAGCGCTGTTCCCTGCAATAATTTTTTTGCTTCCTCTTCACGTGCAATACCTGGCAATTCAACAATAATTCTCCTGCTGCCTTGTCTCTGAATAGAGGGCTCGCTCACACCATATTGGTCGACTCTGTTGCGGATAATTTCAACTGCGCGGTTAACTGCATCTTCTGCATTATCAGTTAAGCTGGATAATATCTGGCTATCCTCATCTCTGATTGTACCAAAATATCTGCTGAGTCTTATGCCTCTCTCAGTGAATTTTCTGGCGAGGATATCAACTACTGATTCGTCTGTCCTTTCCGATTCCTGCTGAGCCTCTGCTAAAACAGCTCTGAAAGTTTCATCGGGGTTTTTAGCAAGTTTCTCCAAAAGCTTTCCTGTATTAACTTCAAGAACAACACGCATACCACCTTGAAGGTCTAGTCCCAGCTTGACACGTTTTTCTTTGTTCTTAACTATATCCGGATTTGCAGCGAGGATACTATCTTCATTTGCCCGGAGTAGTTTATCAATTTGCGATTTTGTAAAATCGGGATTTTCTTTTACGAGTTGCAGTCTTTTCAATTCTAAGGTTTGTTTTATATCGCTGCTGTTCTGGTAATCCAGATAAGTAGGATATAAAAGATAGATTGATAAAGCTATCGCAGCTACAATGATAATAAGTCTAAATCTAAATTCTTTCATACCTGATTAATAAAGTGATTTGAAATTATAAATTGAACTGCCAAAATTAGGGGTTGCCTCTTACAAAGTCAATTAAAATTGCGGTAAATAATAGGTTGTACTACATCCTTGAAATAGCTGTTTTTAATAGTAAAGCGAATTTTTCAGAAGAGTTCTTTGCTGTTTCGGTTACTTCAGCGTGTGAGAGTTTCTGCTGAGAGATTCCTGAAGCCATATTTGTAATGCAGGATACAATTGCTATTTCCATATTCAATGACGATGCAAAAACAGCTTCGTGAACTGTTGACATTCCTGCTGCATCTCCACCAAATCTCCGAATCATTTCTATTTCAGCCGGAGTCTCATAGCTAGGACCTTTTGTATACCAATAAATTCCTGATTTCAAGCTAATTCCGTTTTCATCCGCAATCTCTTTCAAAATTTTATTTATTCTTGATGACGGACAATTAAGAAAATTCTTTTTTGCTTCAAATGATGAGATTCCAATTAAATCAGTCAACTCCTTTTTTATATTGATTGCATTAAATGATTCGACCAGCATAAGATCGCCTGGAACGAAATTTTTATTTACACCTCCGGCAGCATTTGTAAAAATTATTTTGTCGCACCCGATTTTTTTGGTTAGAAGAACCGGAAGAACACAATCGCTTAAACCATATCCTTCGTAAAAATGATTACGTCCCTGGAAAATTAAAATTTTTTTGTTTTCGATTTTTGAGAAGTGAATCAATCCTTTGTGTCCTTCAACCGACGCTGTAGGGTATGAAGGGATATCTGAAGTTGAAATAGACTTTATTTTTTTTGTGGCATCAGCAAAAATACCGAGTCCGCTTCCCAAAACAACTGCTATATCAGGAGTGAATGGAGATTCTTTTTTTAGAAAAGTAATTGTATCCTGATATTTGAAGTTCAAGTCAATCATTTCTTAGCCAAATAGTAAACCCGCAAGAGTTGCTGTCATTAATGTTGCTAATACTCCGCCAAGGACGGCCTTGATGCCCAATGCTGCTATATCCGATTTTCTGTCGGGCGCCAATGGACCTATTCCTCCAATCTGAATTGCAATTGAACTGAAGTTAGCAAACCCGCATAGGGCATACGTTAACATTAGAATTGTTTTTTCATTTAGAATTTTTCCCATTTCAACCAGTGTGCCCATCTCAGTGTATGCAACAAATTCATTCAAAACTACCTTGATGCCAAGCAAGCTTCCAAAATTTAATGCATCTTCCCACGGAACGCCGATACCAAATGCTACAAATTGAAGAATAAGACCGATCAATAATTGAAAGCTAAGCGGTTGACCAAATTCAGCCATCAGGTATTCATTAACATTAATTAAATCACCAAATCCATTCAGCAAATAATTTACTAATGCAATTAACGCTATGAATGCAAGCAACATTGCACCAACATTTATGGCGAGCTTCCATCCATCAGCTGCACCGTTAGCTGCCGCTTCAATTACATTCGATGCATTCTTTTCAACTTCAACTTTTACAGTACCTTTTGTAACAGGATCACCGGTTTCGGGAAAAAGTATTTTGGAGATTACGATACCAGCCGGTGCAGCCATAACGCTTGCACCAAGCAAATGAGTTGCAAAAATCTGCTGTGCTTGTTCAAGTGGAATTCCATGTTTGATTGCATAGGCTGAACCAAGTATTTGAATGTATGCTGCCATAACACCGCCAGCTATTGTTGCCATTCCACCAACCATCACAGTTAATATTTCACTTTTAGTCATTTTATTCAGGAATGGTTTTATCATTAGTGGAGCTTCTGTTTGTCCAACAAAAATATTAGCCGAGCAGGAGAGTGATTCAGCGCCACTTGTGCCGAGAGTTTTGGCCATTATCCATGCCATCCCTTTTACAATCATCTGCATAATTCCAAGATAATAAAGAAGAGACATCAGACTCGCAAAGAAAATAATGGTTGGCAAAACCTGGAATGCAAAAAACGAACCGAGGCTTCCTTCAGTCCCCGGTGGTTTCGCAAGATCTCCAAAAACAAACTGCGCACCAGCAGAAGTAAAATTCAAAACAAGAACAAAGAAATAACTTATCCAGTTAAAAAAATCCTTCGGCCACCCGAATGGAGAAAAGAATAAACGAAGAGAATCACCTTTAAGAATAAGCACCGCAAAGATCAGCTGCAGTACGAGTCCTCCTGCAACAAGCTTCCAATTAATTTTCGATTTATTATTAGAAAAAATGAAAGAGATACCTACAAGAAGCATTATCCCAAATAATCCCCTGAGTATTGAAGTAAACTCCATAATACCTTTTTAATTTTCTTTAGGAATATAATGGCATTTGCGGCAGCGGGCTTCATAAATATTTGCAGCTCCTACAATGACCCTTTCTGATTCGGTTGTTTTCCGTTGTGTTCTATCAGCAGGATTTCCGCACACAACACAAATTGCATGCTGCTTGGTTATATATTCTGCAATAGCAAGAAGTTGAGGCATCGGTTCGAATGGTTTGCCTGTGTAATCCATGTCAAGCCCTGCAACGATTACTCTTTTACCTTTGGATGCGAGCGAGTTACAAATATGAACAATACCTTCGTTAAAGAATTGCGCTTCATCGATACCAATTACCTGTGCATCATCTGAATGTTTAAGAACTTCAATTATGTCATCAATTAAAATTGAAGGAAGTGATTGCTCGTTGTGTGATACTATGGAATTCTCAGAATATCTTGCATCAATCCTGGGCTTAAATATTTTCACTTTTTGTTTAGCAATTTGTGCTCTTCTCAATCGGCGAATAAGTTCTTCAGTTTTTCCGCTGAACATACATCCGGTTATTACTTCTATCCAGCCGGTATCTTTTGGTAGTTGGTGTGGAGGAATGTCTGTCATTTGTGCATTTAAAAATTATAAATTAAAAAATAGTAATTCAGATTATTCAAAATCTTTATCCCCGAATGCGAAGGGGAGAAGCTCAGAAGTTTTTTTTACAATGTAATCACCATTTGAATTCACCATTATAATATCAATCTCACCGCACAAATCGCTAATTACCTGTCTGCAGGCTCCGCAGGGGGAAATATAATCTTCCATATCACCGGCAACAGCGATTGCTTTGAATTCTCTTTCTCCTTCTGAAATGGCTTTAAAGATTGCAGTACGTTCAGCACATATTGTTAAGCTGTACGAGCTTGATTCAATATTACAGCCCGTATAAACATTGTCCCCGCTGGTTAGAACAGCGGCACCAACGTAAAAGTTAGAATATAATGGTAACGCGTTTTGCTTTGCTTTTATTGCTGATTCGGCTAAGTGTTTGTAATTCATTTTTTACAAATTTGATTAATGAAAGATAATTTTTTAGTCAACTATTATCAAAAAAGATTTATTTCTTTTTAAGGATGATATAAAAAGTTGGAGTGAAAAACTTGTTAATTATTCCCGGTTGGTCATTTGCAATTCGCATCAGTAGTTTTTCTAAGCCTAATAAGTTTACCATTTTAATTAGTCGAATGTGAAATTTACTCCACACCAAACCCTTCCCTCCGTTAATTAAATATTTCACAGAGAATTTCGTAAAGATATTTAATGAATAATTTTTGCCAAACAAATCGTAAAGCTTTTTGAGAGATAAAAGTTCAGCTATATCATCTCTTGAGTAATCACTTTCCCTGAAAAATTTAAGAAAATATTTTTTTATCTGATCCCGATTAAATAAAGATATGATTGGTATTCCCCAATGAGGATCAGATATAAGATTTATAATTGAAATCCTGTTTGGAGTGCTGAGATAAATGATTCCACTATCTTTCAATAAGGATGTTAAATCATCAATCAATTTTTTATTGATTTCCAAATGCTCAATTACATCCTGCAAAATGATAAGGTCGAAATAGGTGTGATTAAAAGGGAGACTTAAGCTGTCAGCAATTACCGGAGACAAGGAATCGGTCTTCGTGTTCTTTTTTACACGCTCGAATTTCGGCTCGAGACTAACTACAAAATTATTTTGTGAGAACATCCTTGATGTGTTTCCTTCGCCTGCACCGACATCCAAAATTTTTAATCCCTTGCTAACCAGTTCAGTTGATAGCACACTTTCAACAAACTTTGCACGCTCATCGGAAAGATCTCGTGCTTTTTGCCAGCGTTCGTAATTGGGATGATCTGGATTGTATTCTCTCTGAAGTTCTTTTTCTACTTCCATCTTATTTCAGAGAAACGCGCATTAAAGAAATGAATAATTAAAAGTAATTCATAGAAAATCTGCAAATAAAAAATTTCTGCAATTGAAAACTTGTAGCTGAATTTTATCTGATTTGATATTACGACTATAAAATCAATTATGAGCTTCGCTGGAAGAAGTATTCCCAGGAGCGGATTGAAGAACATCAGCAACGGAGAAAATAAAAAAGATAAATTCAGCAAATGCCAGAAGCCAAGAATTACTTGATGTCTTTTCAGATAATGAAATGAAGTCTGAGTATGTCTTGCTTTCTGCTGAAAGTATTCAATAAAAGAATTTTTCGTTTCGGAATAAACAAATGACCCGGTTTCTGTTACCACATCAATTTTCATTTTACCCTTAACGGCCTCTCGTAAAAGAAGATCATCATCACCGCTTATTGTATCTTTTGTTTTGGTATACCCACCAAGCGATTCAAATGCATTCTTAGCAAATCCAAAATTCCTTGCTGCAGCGGTATATGGTAAACCATTTGACGTCATCGCTAATGACAGAAGCGTACCTCTTAAGTTTTCAAAGCAGGAGATCCTGTTAACTAAATTTTCACGCTGGTAAAACGGAGCGATTCCATACAACATTTGATAACCAAGATTAAAATTATTTGCATAAGCTTTCAACCATTTGGTTTCTGGGCGGCAGTCAGCATCTGTAATTAATATATGAGGATGTTTTGACTTACCAATACCAAAATTTAATGCTTCACGTTTCCCACTTTTGTTAATAGACTTTAATTCCAGAACTGAAAAATTATTAATTGCATCAGTCTTTGTTTTTAATTTGTTATAAGTCCTATCAGTTGAATGATCATCAACAAAAATTACCTCAAAGTTTTCTTTTAGGTAATTAAATTGATTTAATGACTCAACTAAATCATCGACATTTTCTTCTTCATTTCTCAGAGCAATGATTATGGAAATATTTACAGGATTATTCTCCTTTTTACCGCTGCCATTCATTCTTTTCAGAGAATAAATAATCAAAACATTGAGTAGAAATAGTATGGTAATTGATATTAATACTAGATATATCATTTAAGCATTGAGAAAAAATTAAATACTTTTTAAGAAAAGTCTCTATGAAAAATACCTAAATAATCTTTCAAATAAATTTCTATTTGCTTTTTGTAATCGTTCATTTAATAATTTAAGTTTACAAATAAATATCAAAAGAAGAATTGTTTGGAGAAAATCATGCTATCTGGACCTGATTCCAGATTAATATATACCTCCAGACGAGCAGTAATCTAAATTTTATCTTCAATGTCATTTTTTAAAAGAAATAAAATCAGGTTTATAATTCTAGTGCTGATAGTCTTCCAAAATATTTCATCACCTCAAGGGACCTGGGTACGATTGAATAATCCCTCGAATGAAAACCTGAGTTCGATATATTTTGTTGACAGCTTATACGGGTGGGCTGCAGGTAATTCAGGAACAATAATTCACACTTCAAATGGTGGAGATGACTGGATAATTCAGGATAGTAAAACTGAGAATAATATCCTCGATATTTTCTTTTTTGACCGAAACCTGGGATGGGCTGTTACCTGGGAAGTCATGAATTATCCATTTGGTACTTATGTACTGAAGACAACCAATGGCGGTCTTGACTGGATAAGTTCAACTTTTCCTGAGGAAAATATTTTTAGCCAATGTATATTGTTTCAGGATTCATTAAATGGCTGGATGGGGGGAAAACCTTTTCCGATTGTTAGAACAATTGATGGCGGTAATACCTGGTCAGAAGCAGAAATTGATTCATCCACCTATGCTACATTTCCAGTATATGACATTCAATTTTATAATTCGAAAATTGGTTATGCTTCAGGAGGGGTCTTTGATTGTTGTGGAATAATGTGGAGGACAACCAATGGAGGCAATTACTGGTTTGTCGCTGATACACCCAATATCGCAATTGACGCATTTTATCAACTTTTCGTTTTCGATTCGATGAATGTTATTAGTGTCGGCGGTGATTTTGAACCTTTGGGTTATGGAGTTGAATTAGCTCGTACTTCAAATGGGGGAATAACTTGGGAATTTAACTACATCGGCATTGAAGGGGCGGCTTGGGATATTGATTTCAGAACAAGTCGAGAAGCTTGGGCATCTCTAAGAGGCAATGCAAATTTAATTTACAGTTCAGATTCTGGGATTAACTGGACTCAAGTTCAAACACCAGATAGTGCTCTAATCTTCAATATTACTTTTCCTGATTCACTTCATGGTTTTGGTGTAGGAAGTGATGGGGCGATAATAAAATACAAACCCGATTCAACAACAAATGTTATTTCGTTGAAGCCTCAAATTCCGGAAGCTTTTTATCTAGAACAGAATTATCCTAATCCATTTAATCCAACGACTAATATCGGATTTCGGATTTCCGATCGCGGATTTGTAAGCTTGAAGATTTATGACGTTCTTGGAAGTGAAGTTGCTACCTTGTTCAACGAAGAATTAGCAGCAGGGAGTTATGAAATTAATTTTGATGCAGGAGAACTTTCAGGCGGAGTATACTTTTATATCTTATCGACGGGAAATTACTATAGTTCAAAAAAAATGATTCTTCTCCATTAAGATGTTTAAAAAACTCTACTTGAATATATTGGAAACAATTTTTTACTGTTAAACGAGATTAGTTATATTAACTGATAAGTGAACTAATTATTAATCAACAATCAAAATAAAATAGGAGGCAAAGTGGAAAAAATATTTTCATTTTCGTTATTTAGTCTTCTCGCTTTTTCAAGTATCACACTCGCTCAGGGCGGTTTTACCTCGGGTCCTGAAGTAGCTCAATGCATACATCATGATACGTCGCCACCATTGAGAGATATTCCTGAAGCTCCTCTAACTCAGTCGAGATGGCGGGATGGACTTTCTCAATTCTTAACAATTGCCCCAAAGTTTGAAGGTCAATTTCAACAAGATCCAGTACTGCAGGAAAATATGGGTGAAAGAAGCGATGCATTTGTTTTTCAAACCTGGGATGGAATTGCTGCAAGCGGATTTGCCCCGCCTGATCCAAGTGGAGATGTAGGTCCTAATCATTATATGCTTGCAGTAAACGTACGTTTCCAGATCTGGAATAAAACTGGAACTTCTCTTCTTGGTCCATCGAACCTCGGAACAATTTGGTCTGGCTTTCCGGGTCCCTGGTCAACAAGTTTGAATGATGGTGATCCAATAGTTCTGTATGATGAAGCTGCTGATAGATGGTTCATCGCTCAGTTTTCACTGCCAAACTTTCCAAATGGTCCATCATATATAATAATAGCAGTTTCACAAACAGCCGATCCAACCGGTTCATGGCATCGATACGGTTTTTCGTTCAATACTGGAATTCCTGATTATCCAAAATTTGGAATTTGGCCGGATGGTTATTATATGTCTGCAAACTCATTTAGCTCAGGTTCTTTGAATTACGTAGGGACATTAAATGTTGCATTTGAAAGATCGCAAATGTTGACCGGGGCTGCTGCACAAAGTGTTACTTTCAATGGTTCAGGTGCAGCAACGTGGAGTTTTTTACCTTCAGATTGGAATGGCGCAACAACACCGCCAGCAGCTTCACCAAATTACTTTTTGCAAATTCACGATAACACCTGGTACGGTGGTTCGGATGGTGTAGATATTTATTCTTTTAGTGTAAATTGGACGACACCTGCGAGCTCAACTTTTGCTGGTCCATCTTTCATAGCTACAGCTGCATTTAATTTATTATCAGGTAATAGTACTGTGCCTCAGCAGGGGACAAGTCAATTGCTTGACCATCTTGGACAAAATAGAGCAATGAATAGGTTGGATTATAGAAATTTTGGAACGCATCAGTCAATGGTTGTTTGTCAGACAGTCAATGCAGGCAGTAACCGGGCTGGTATGCGATGGCATGAATTCCGTAATCCTGGTGCAAGCTGGGTACTTCATCAGGAAGGGACATATGCACCTGCCGATGCTTTCCACAGATGGATGGGAAGTGTTGCAATAAATTCTGCCGGACATATTGCCTTAGGATATTCGAAGTCAGGAACTACTATGTTTCCAGCAATCGCTTTTACGGGCAGATTTGCAACGGACCCGATTGGGCAAATGACTATCCCGGAAGAAACTATTCACACTGGCACAGGCGCCCAAACCGGATTAAACAGATGGGGTGATTATACCCAAATGTCAGTAGATCCGAATGGAAATAATTTCTGGTATGTAAATCAATATCAGCAGACTACCGGTTCATTCAACTGGCGAACAAGAGTAGCAAATATTGACTATACAATTCCTGTCGAACTGATTTCATTCAATGCAAGTGTAATAAAAGATGCAGTTGAGCTCAGCTGGATGACAGCCACAGAAACTAACAACCAGGGTTTTGAAGTCCAACGCTTAAGCAGTGACGGTGAATTTAAACAAGTTGGTTATGTAGCAGGTTTTGGAACAACAACAGAACCACAATCATATTCTTACATTGATTCAAAGCTTGAAACCGGAAGTTATACTTACAGATTAAAGCAAATTGATTTTGATGGCAGTTATGAATATTCAAATGAAATAAATGTTGATGTTGAACTCCCGCTTGAATATGCATTAGAGCAAAACTATCCAAATCCATTTAATCCGAGTACAAAAATTAGTTATTCAATCCCAGAGGATGGATTTGTGAAACTTGCAGTTTACAACTTGCTGGGCGAAGAAGTTGCAACAGTTGTGAATAGTTTTCAAAAGGCAGACAAATATGAGGTGAACTTCAATGCAAGCGGTTTGTCAAGCGGCATTTATGTTTACAAAATTGAATCATCAAACTTTTCTGCTTCAAGGAAACTTGTATTGATGAAATAATCGTTAAAAAATTTACGTCAATTTTATCGGAAGCCCCATCACCCCGGGGCTTTTTTATTTCCCCGGAAAATTTTGTTACAGGATTGTCTAAATTTTCGTTAAAAAAATGTAGTTATCACATTAGCATTTTATTATTGGAATTACTTAAATTTGACAAAATCTAATTTCAAGTTCAGGACAAAATAATTTACAATTTTATTTATTGGCAGAATCTATTCCCCAAACAATCACATATGATTTCTCAACTGAGAAAATTGTTTGTGAATAAATTTTATTGTAATTCCACAAGACTCATCTGGAAGAAATAATTAATTTCATAATCAACATATCACTTAATAAAAATGGAGAACTGATGAAGAATCTCACAACATTGTTCTTTGCACTCATTATGCTTACAAGTACAGGAAACTTGTTCGCACAGGGTGCTTTGACAGACGATGCGATTTGGTCTATTGTGGATATAGATCCGAACGCACCAACGAAAATGCAGAATCCCGATTGGCAACCAGCTGAACCTATAATAAGGTATTTTAATTTCGGTGATGGAATTACTGTATTTCCTAATTTCAGACCGAGACCCACAACCAACACTACTCAATCAGAAACAAGCGTGGATGTTCATCCTTCAAATAACAATATAGTTTTTGCGTCAGCAAATGCATCCAATTATCCTGTTTCTACAATTTATGGAACAGGTGTTTACTGGTCGGTTGACGGGTCAACCAGCTGGGCAGGCGCTGATCAACCGCCATTTGGTTCGAATGCCGGCGATCCGGTTTCAGTTATTGGTTGGGATGGAAAATTTTATGAAAACTATATCACAAGCGCATATGGTCAGGGTGTCGCTGTCTCAACAAATAATGGTACAAATTGGAGCACCTACGTTATAGCACCAAATCCTGGAAGTCTTGCAGATAAAAACCATTTTATGGTTGATAAGCATCCAACAAGTCCATATTTACACAGAGCGTATTGTGTTTGGACAGATTTCGGTGGAGCCAATAACTATCGAGCTGTTCTTAGATTGTCGACAAACTTCGGTCAGACTTGGTCTGCGTCCTCAATCAACTTAAGTGCTGCTCTGGGTGGTTATCTGCATCAAGGGGCAAATGTTCAAACCGGACCCAATGGTGAAGTGTATGTAACCTTTGCAGTTTATGTTGACGGAAGTGTTGCAACAGGTGAAGACGGAATAGGCTTTGTTAAATCAACAGATGGTGGAGCTACATGGTCTGCACCAACTTATGCATATCAGGCAACAAATTTTGGAATCAGAACAACAGCTCTACCAGGGAAGGGATTAAGAAGTAACTCATTCCCATCGATGGCAGTTGATAAATCTGGTGGCCCCCGCAACGGATGGATATACATAACTTGGCCGCAAAGAGGTGTTTCACCCGCTGGAAGTGATCCGGATATAGTTATGATAAGATCTACTGATGGAGGTACAACCTGGTCGTCACCAGTTCGCGTAAATGATGATGCTTTGAATAACGGAAAAGATCAGATATTTCCATGGTGTACTGTTGATCAGTCAACAGGCCAATTGATGTTTGTATTTTATGATAGCCGTAACGTGGCAAACTCTCAGGCAGAAGTTTTTATGGCATCTTCTAATGATGGTGGTAATACTTTCACAAATTTCGTCGTTAGTGATCAATCATTTACCTTGGGACCAATCCCAGGTTTTTCAGGCAATTATGCTGGTGATTATATAGGTGTAGCTGCCTATGATGATGTTGCTTATCCTTATTGGATGGACGCCAGAACAGGAGTTGCACAAGGATGGATGGCAAAAGTTGAATTCGGCCCACCTTGCCCGATAGATCCACCATCAAATCCAAGTCCAGCAAATGGAGCAATTGGTTTACCACTGAGTGGAAATTCAGCGACCTGGACTAATGGTGCAGGTGCATCACAAATAGAAGTGTGGTTTGGCGAAGGAAGTAATTTAAATATGGTATACAGCGGTGCACCAATAACAACATTATCATTAGCATCATTTGAACCATTAACATATAACACGACTTATGGTTGGCAGATAAAAGGAAAGAATGATACTTGTACTGTTCCTGGCCCAATATGGTCGTTTACAACGATGACGGATCCTAATTTATTCGAATGGTGTGATGAATTTGCAAGTATAAGCAATTGGACTGTTGTCGGACCATTAGGACTTACAAACTGGTCAGCAGCCACTTCAAGTTCAGCAGGCGGAAGTCCACCGGAATTAAGGATGAGCTGGACTCCTTCATTTAATGGTGAATCGAGATTAAGATCAGTTGCTATACCAGTAGCAGATAATACACTCGTCAATTATTCATTCAATTTTTACTTGGATTGGTATGCAAATCCAAGTGGAGTAATTACGCTTGAAGTAACCTACGATGGTGGAGCAACCAAAACACCAATCTATACATTAACTGATCCAACAGGAAATGTAGGGCCTGAATTAATAACAGGTAGTTTTACTACACCAGCATCGGGATCCCAGAACCTGCAGTTGGAACTAACATATAATGGAAATTCATTCAACACAGATAATGTTTACTGGGATAATGTGTGCCTGCAGTACATAGTTCCAGTGGAGTTAACATCTTTTGCTGCAGCCTCAAATGGTGAAGATGTAGAACTTAGCTGGACAACAGCAACCGAAACCAACAACCAGGGATTTGAAATAGAGAGAATGATTGCTGGTGGATCATTTGAACAGGTTGGATATGTAGCTGGATTCGGAACAACAACTGAACCA
>JACZKK010000111.1 GCA_014860115.1 Ignavibacteriaceae bacterium | reverse complement strand
ATGCCGGTCAGACCTGGGAATTTGAATCAACTGGATTTACTGATAAATTATTAAGTCTGTGCTTTGTATCTGACAACAGCGGATATGCTACGGGAGTTGAAGGAAAAATTTATCATACAACAGACGGAGGTTTAACCTGGCCGTTACTTCCAACTAATATTACTGTTGGTTTAGGTAAGGTTCAGTTCATAAATTCAGATACTGGTTGGGTTGCCTCGTCACATTATATTTACAGAACAACGGACGGAGGTTCAAACTGGGAAGAACAACTCTATTTACCAAGTTCTGGTGATATTATTACTGATATAGAGTTTGTTAAAGGCTTATCGGGCGAACCAGTGTATGGATATGCAACAGGAGGATTACAGAGCTTCTGGAAAACTACTGATGGCGGTGAAACGTGGACAAGTAATGGGGGTGCTTGTGGTAATGGTAACTTTAATGCCTGCAGCTTTGTTGATAAAAATACCGGCTGGATTGTGGGGGTTCCAAGTGTTTTTACTACAGAAACTATAATGCGAACTACAGATGGCGGCAGCACCTTTGAGGTTCAGACTAATCCTACAATTAGCCCCTTTTTACGCGATGTTTGTTTTGTCACAGATCAGAGGGGGCTTGCTGTCGGTAACGATGGACAGACTCTATATACGAGCGATGGAGGTGCAAACTGGGAGGAAAGACCTAATGGCAGCAATGTTTGGCAGGAAGTTTTTCTTTCTGAAACCGGAAAAGCCTGGACTGTTGGCTTTTCTGGAGCAATAGCTCACTCTGAAGATTGGGGCTATACCTGGCAAACGCAAAGAAGTGGTGCATATGGTACGCTCAATGGGGTTCATTTTATAAACGATAGTGAGGGATGGATTGTTGGGGATTACGGCACAATCCTTCATACAACAAACGGCGGTGTTACGTTTGTTGAAGAAGAACAGATTTATAAAATTCCAAAAGACTATTTCCTAAGTAATAATTTTCCTAATCCTTTCAATCCAAGCACAAAAATTCGATACTCAATTCCGCAATCAGATAAAGTTCAAATTCAAATATTTGATATGCTCGGTAATGAAATAGAAACATTAATTAATGAAGAAAAATCGGTTGGTACTTACGAGCTAAACTGGAATGCCATCGGTCTTCCTAGCGGAGTTTATTTCTATCAACTCAGAGCAGGAAATTTTATAGAAACAAAAAAAATGATTTTAATCAAATAGGTTTATGAAAATATTTTTTGGAGGTTTTATGAAGATTTTATCACGACAAATCGTACTCCTTGTGCTGTTTCTGTGTGTCGGAATTCAACCACAAGTTGAAAGTCAAATCAACCCAGATTTAGAGATTGGTCTGTCTCCTAGCCGAATCATTCCATCCAATGCAAGTGATGAAATAAAAAAAATGAACATGAAAATGCTTGGCGATGGTTATTTAATAACCGAGTATATTCGGCAGGATTGGAATGGTTCCATCTGGCTTAATTACTTAAGAGAAACATACACTTATGATAACACCGAAAAGCTTATTGAACGATTATGGCAATTGTGGAATACTAGCTTCTGGGAAAATCATTCAAGAACTAACTATTTATATACAGAAAACAATTTGGTTGACACGGTCACATATCAGGACTGGTATGAGAATAACTGGTTAAATGACTTTAGGTACGTTTTCTCTTATGGACCAAGCGTGCGTTCTTTTGCAATTAATTCAGTTGGCTATGTCTTTGCCGGAACTTATGGAGGAGGCGTATTTCTCTCTACAGACAATGGAGCCAATTGGACACAAATAAACAATGGATTAACTAATAATCTCATCAATTCCCTTGCAGTCAACTCAATGAATTATGTCTTTGCTGGTACTTATGGAGACGGCGTTTTTCTTTCAACAGACGATGGAGCGAACTGGACACAGATTAATAGTGGATTGACGGGTGATATTGTCAATTGTCTTGAAATAAATTCAAACAATA
>JACZKK010000110.1 GCA_014860115.1 Ignavibacteriaceae bacterium | reverse complement strand
GGAGGGGAAATAACATATTTTAATTTAAATCACAGACATCCGACTTGCATTTAAAACTCATAATCTTTAGTTTAATGTCAGACTAAATCAGTCCTTTTTGTATGCTAAAATTATCAAAAAAAGCAGAATATGCCCTTATGGCAGCCAAGTATATGGCTCTGAAAAATCACTCAGGATTTTCAACCGCGAAGGAAATTTCAGAGAGTTATCAGATTCCATATCAGCTTGTTGCGAAGGTTCTTCAGAATCTTGTCAAGAGTGATATTGCTGTTTCTGCCAAAGGTGTCAACGGTGGATTTTCTCTCGCAAGAAAGGCAAATAATATCTCATTGATAGATATTATCCGCGCAGTTGAAACGAATTTTAAGATTGTAGATTGCATGCAGTTAAATAGTTCTTCAGCAGATTGCGAGCATTTTGACTGCTGTAAAATTAAAGATCCGCTTGCTGAAGTGCAGAGAAAAATTGATAAAGTATTTACCGAAACTTTATTGGTTCAAATTTTATAAATAATAACAAAGTTTGATTAATTTTCGAAATATCATAAAAAGAAATAGTAACACATTGAGGACATAATGGCTGATAAATATCAAAACAATCTTGAGCTGTTGAAAAATAACGAAGAGGAATTGCTGAACTATCTGAAAGCAAAGTTTCCTGTTTTTCATAATTCGAATTTTTTCTTCAGGGATTTTCAATATGGAATAAGAAGCTTCCTTGAGAAGAAAGAAATAAAAACAAGCTATCAAATGGCGGAAAAGCTAGCCGAAAATATGGCTAAACATTACGAAGAGAAAAATCTTTTTGTAAAAATTAATCACCAGACGTGGAAGGTTCATAAGCAGGAATTCGTAACTGCTGCGCCTGGTGATCCATTTTAATTATTAATAAGTAATAGAGGTTTAATATGACTGAAACAAATATAAAATCTGAAATCACAATAACAGACAAAGCGAGGAATGAAATCCTCCGCATAATGTTATCGAATAACATTCCTGATAATTATGGACTTAGAGTTGGTGTAAAAGGCGGCGGATGTTCGGGATTGACATATACTCTTAACTTTGATGAGAATTTAAAAGATGGAGATACGGTAGTTGAATCTGAAAACGTGAAGTTATTCGTGGACGGTAAAAGTCTGTTTTACCTGATGGGAACACAACTCGATTTCAGCGATGGATTGAACGGAAAAGGGTTTCTATTCAACAATCCCAACGCCACAAAAACCTGCGGCTGTGGTGAATCATTTGGAGTTTAAAAAGGAATTAAGATATGGATAGACGAAAATTTATTTACTCAGTAGCAGCATTAAGTGCTGCTTCGGCGTTGGAACCATTTGCAAAAACTATTTCTAATTTTTCAAACAATAAAAACAGGAGTGAAACAACAATGGCAAAATTCGAATTGCCCGCTTTACCTTACGCATATGATGCGTTGGAACCATACATTGATAAAATGACAATGGAAATACATCATACAAAACATCACAATGCGTATGTTACAAATCTTAACAAAGCAATCGAAGGAACGGAGATGGAAGGCAAGTCTCTTGAAGATTTGATGGCTAATATTTCAAAGTTTCCGGTTGCAGTTAGAAATAATGGCGGCGGACACTGGAATCATTCTCTCTTCTGGACTTTAATGAAGCAGAGCGGTGGTGGTGAACCAACCGGAGCACTTGCAGATGCAATTAAATCTGCATTCGGTTCTTTTGCAGAATTCAAAACTCAGTTCAGCAATGCTGGAGCAACCAGATTTGGTTCCGGCTGGGCCTGGCTTGTTGCACAAAAAGGTAAATTGGTTATCGGATCTACACCAAACCAAGATAATCCTTTAATGGATGTTTCAGATTTAAAAGGAATACCAATTTTAGGATTAGATGTTTGGGAACATGCTTATTATCTCAAGTATCAGAACAGAAGACCAGAATACATTGAAAACTGGTGGAATGTAATTAACTGGGCTGAAGCTTCTAAAAGATTCAGCGAAGCAAAGTAAATTATATTATTTCAATGGGCTGTCTCACATGCAATGTTTTCTCGATAATTTTTCTGATTCCATCAGAAAAAACTCGAAAACCAAAGAAGATAAAAGGTTTTCGAGTAATGAAATATATCGAGAGAACCTTGTGAGTCAGCCTTAGATTAAAAACAGGGTGAACAAAAAATGCAAATACCAGTATTCCCTATCGCATTAGTAGTATTTCCAAATTCAAAATATCCTCTTCATATTTTTGAGGAAAGATATAAAATATTAGTTAACAAATGTCTCGGAAATAGTACAGGATTTGGGATTGTTTCTAAAATCGGTGATACAATTTCCGAAGTCGGTGTTTATGTAGAGATAGCTGAGGTAATAAAGATTTATGAATCCGGTGAGCTTGATATTGTTGTAGCAGGAAAATGGAGATTTAAGAGAATGAATATCGAAATGCATCCTGATGGATATTATCTTAGTGATGTAAGTAGAATAAAAGATAATGACACTGAGAGTGAACTAAACTACAATTTATTTTTTGTACTCAAGCAGCGTGTACAGGAGATGTTAAAATTGGTTAACTTTAATGTTAATCAGGGATTTTGGGATACTCTTGAAAAGACAAACCTTAAGTCTTTTAAGATAGCTGAGAAATCAGGTTTATCAATTCTCCAGCAGCAGGAACTGCTGACAATACAGAGTGAAAATAAGAGACTCAGCTACCTCCTGGATCACTTCGAAAAACTGGAGCAAAAGTTAGAGGAAAACCGGACGATGAGAGAACTGATCCTTGGGGATGGATACCTGAACTAATTCCTATTTACTATACTTTTTTACTGCATTTAATCTATTCAAAGCTCTGTTCAGCGCCGCATTTGCTCTTGCTTCATCAATATTTTCCTCGTGCTTCTTCTGAAGCCTCTCTTCTGCCCGTTTCTTAGCTTGTTCTGCTCTGTCAAGATTAATATCAGTAATCTTTTCTATCGAATCAGCGAGAACTAAAACCTGGTTTTTATTGACTTCAACTGTTCCGCCGGAAGTAGTGTAAAATGTTTCCGCAGAAGCTGTCTTAATTTTTATTATACCAATTTCAAACGAACTTATTATTGGTGCGTGATCTCTGAGGATTTGAAAACTACCCAGTGTTCCTGGAATTGTAACGGCTTCAATCTGATCTTTGAAGATTGGCTTTTCGGGAGTGATTATTTCAAGATTCAGTTCTGACATCTATTTCATCTTATTAGCTTTTTCAACAGCTTCTTCTATCGTACCTACATAAAGGAAAGCGCCTTCCGGTAAATCGTCATACTTACCATCTATGATTCCCTTGAATCCACGAATTGTATCTTCAAGCTTTACATACTTTCCTGCAAATCCAGTGAACTGTTCAGCAACGAAGAAAGGCTGGCTTAAGAATCTTTGAATTCTTCTTGCACGTCTCACAATAGTCTTATCTTCATCGGAAAGCTCATCCATTCCAAGAATATTTATAATATCCTGAAGGTCTTTGTAATGCTGAAGGATTTCTTTACAGCGTTTTGCAACGTCGTAATGTTCCTGACCAAGGATTCCGGGTTCAAGAATTCTTGAAGTAGAATCGAGCGGATCGACTGCAGGATAAATACCAAGTTCTGAAATCTGACGGCTTAAAACTGTTGTTGCATCAAGATGTGAAAATGCAGCAGCAGGAGCCGGATCTGTCAAGTCATCTGCAGGAACGTAAATCGCCTGAACAGAAGTAATTGATCCTTTATCAGTTGAAGTAATTCTCTCCTGCAAAGCACCCATCTCAGTAGCAAGGTTTGGCTGATAACCAACCGCTGACGGCATTCTTCCAAGGAGTGCACTTACCTCAGAGCCAGCTTGCGTAAATCTGAATATGTTATCAATAAATAAAAGTACGTCTCTTCCCTCTTCATCACGGAAGTATTCTGATACAGTTAACGCCGTTAATCCGACTCTCAATCTGGCACCCGGCGGTTCATTCATCTGCCCAAATACAAGAGCGGTTTTTTCTAACACACCTGATTCTTTCATCTCAAGCCAGAGATCATTTCCTTCACGGGTTCTTTCACCCACACCCGCGAATACTGAATAACCGCCATGCTGTGACGCTATATTATGAATCAATTCCTGAATGATAACTGTCTTTCCAACGCCTGCACCACCGAATAATCCGGTCTTACCGCCTTTGGTATAAGGTTCAATCAGGTCAATAACTTTAATACCGGTCTCAAACATTTCGCTGTTAGTCGAAAGATTTTTAAAAGCAGGAGCAGGTCTGTGAATTGGATATTTAAGTTTAGTTTTAACTGCGCCTAAGCCATCTATAGGATTGCCGATAACGTTTATCAATCTTCCTAATGTTTCAGGTCCAACGGGGATTGAAATAGGTTCATTAGTATCAATAGCTTTCATACCTCGAACAAGACCATCAGTAGAATCCATTGCAACAGCTCTAACTCTATCCTCACCAAGATGCTGCTGTACTTCAGCTATTAAGTCCTCTTCAACGCCTTCTGTGGTGACTCTGGGTATTCTGATCGCGTTATATATATCAGGTAGGTGACCTTCTTCAAATTCAACGTCTACAACAGGTCCAATAACCTGAATAATTTTACCATTTATTTCCGACATTATTTAATCCTGGATAGTTTTAAGAAAATTGAATTGTAAAATTAAAGTTGAGAGTCAACTTAAACAAGTATTTCTGAGGTAAAAATTTGTAGAATTTAGTACATAAAAAGAGGTTATCAAGTGAATAATCTTAGATAACCTCGTGATATATATTCAAATATCAATGATTCTTTATTTGAGCAATAAAAGCTTCTTTGACGCTATAAAATCCTGAGTTTTTAATCGATAGAAATATACACCGCTGGCAAGATTAGAAGCATTAAATTTAACTTCATAAACCCCAGTTAATTTTTCCTCATTAACCAGTGTTGTCACTTCCCTGCCAAGAATGTCAAAAATTTTGAGTTCAACTTTTTGCAGATATGGAATTTGAAATCTTATAGATGTTACAGGATTAAATGGATTAGGGTAATTTTGATACAATGAAAAAGAATTCGGGACTGAGAATTCGTCTTCGATATTTGAGATCAATATAGAATCCAGACCTCCAGCTTCATAATACCTTGCAGCAAACTCCTGCAAATAATAATTTGCAACTTGATCATTTTGTAATATCAATGTATTCTCATCATTACTGTTTTCAGCAGAGGACGACCAATTATGCGAACCAGTAATTACAGATGCTGTATAGCCATAAGGTTCCGCATCAACAATAGCATATTTATGATGCAATAAACCATCACTGAATCCTTTCAATCGAATGTCTACTCCATTTGCCTGAAGGTAACTAAACTGAGAACCTGTATCGGTATTATTGCTTAAAATAATTCTTGTTTTCTTTCCATCATTCTTTATTGTAATTACAGTATCAGCTAAGTCACGTCTTGTAAAGGTCATAATTGCACCATTAATTGACTTTTCCGCCTTTCCCAGAGTCTTACCAATTTTAGATGTTGTTAAATCACTCGGACTGAAATAACTATAAATTTTACTTCCATTAATAAAAAATGTATGGGGAGTATTGTTCACTTTCCTTGAACTAAATTTTGAATATTGAGCATCAGGAACTTCAGTATTACTTCCCCACATTTCATTAAACTCAACTGTGTATGCACCGGCCAGCGCAACATCCTGAATCTCGATAAGGTTTTGTCGATCATCGTTTGTGCCCGGGTCAGTTGGATTCCATGAACCCGTAATTAGCCAAATACTATCAGGAGCACCCCCACGATAATCAATTATAAAAAATTTATTATGGTGTAAGCCAGTGCCATCATTAGTACCGAATCGATCATTTATGTATGGGATTCCATTACTATTTAAATATTGATACGATGTGGAATTCCTGTTATCATATTCGCCAATCACACGAACTTTTACTCCTCGGTTCTTTGCATTAACAATCGCGTTAGCCAGATTATCACCGACTGAACCACTTAAACTATACAGTGCAATATCAATGGATCGCTTTGCGTTATTAATTCTTTCTGCAATCTTGCTCAAAAAATCAACATTTTGATTTGCATTAACTCCTGATGAAACACCAAAGTAAACATTCTTATTAAAATAAACGTTTATTTCACCAGTAGTCGGAAAATCTGAACTTGTGCTGGAAATGATATTACTTGAAAAGCTTGTATCCGAATTTGCAACTGAATACGCTTGCAGATTATAAATGGTAGCCGTCTGCAATCCGTTCACACTAACGCTGTGAAATTTTCTTAAGCTGTCATCAACTTCAATAATACCAAGTTCATAATTTGTTGTGAGCCCATATCTCATCCTAGACGTTCCGGGATTAATTGTTTTCCAATCCAATGTTATGGAGCCTGAAGTTATATCTGATTCCTCCGGAAATTCTTCAAACAATGGTCCACTCGAAATAATATCTGTTGACATTCTCGGCATTAGCTGATAGCCACCAATAAATGGTAATGAGGTTTTATACTGGCTTAAAACTCCAACTAAATCAAATCTTCCCGCAGGTGCCACTGAACCAATGATATTCGTATTGTTATCAATTCTTATTTGCACTGTATCACCCGGGTTTGAACCTGTCAATCTGTAGTTTTTATAAGCCCAATTCGATACCGGTGTTCCATTAAGCTCGGTTACTAATACGCCATTTAAGCGTACGAACCTACCTTCAAAATTTTCAAAACCACCCTGACCATCATGAGCCAGGTCATACGGCGTTGTTAGTATCGGTTCAACAATATTTCCGGAACTTAATATTTCATGCAGCAGCGGGAATTCAAGCTGGTTTAGTCCATTAAACTGGGTTATTGTTCCTGAAATAAATACTTCATCCCCGATTTGAACTGAATCAGAAAATATTGAACCAAAGATTGAAATACCAGCACTATTATCCTGCACATAGCTTGGACTTCCAAATTGATTTGCTACCATTACAATTCCCCTGATTGAAACTAAATCTCCATAGTATAATGCAATTCCTGAAGTATCATTTTCTTTTGCCTGAGCTATTGGTATAGGAGCACCATAAACTGTAAGTATTGGAGGAGGATTAACATCATCAACTATGGAACCTATGCCGGATTGAAATTTAAATTTATAATTTCCTGTAAAAGTCGGAGTTGTAACATCCTGGATAGTTATTGAGATTGAATCAGTAAAAAAATTTACATTGTTAAAGCTAATGGTATCCGAGCCAATTGTTATTGCCGAAGTAAAATTCTCTAATAATATCTGCGCTAAATTATGCGACCAAGAAAATCCTTCTGGAAAAATAATTTTAAGTGCATCAATATTATATTGAACATCTCGTTTATACATAAATTTTAGATTAAGAACTTCACTTCCTGAGGCAACAATCGGATCAAGATAAATAATTCCCGAACCTTCAGGCTTTGCTCTCAGAGACAGTATCCATGCAATATTGTTTGCTGTATTGCCGGCACCCATTGTTGGTGTTCCATTCATCGCCCAATTAGTAGCTATTACAATTTCTGGTAAGCTATCCTCTTTAAAATAGACAGATGTATTGCTGGAGGAAGAACCAGTAACATGAACTTTCGGCTGTGGTAAACTATTAATATTAGCTGAACCCCACGATACACCAAAGATATGTGTCTGTGAAGTATTTCTTATCTGAATGGCTTCTGAACTTCCAGCGATTAGAAAAACATTTCCGGAGAAATAAACTGCATTACTTGATTTTACAATCAATAAATAATCAGCTGGATCTAAATCTTCAGCAAAAGGATTTTCAGGTCGTGCAATGATTATTATTGTACCCTTACGCAGATTATTCCAAAGAGAATGGTTAGAGAAAACTAATGGCTGTTGAGGTGATCCACTACTACTGAAATCCCGGATATCCCAATTCCTCAAATCGAGGCTATCTTCAACAACGAGCAGTTCAAGCCATTCGTCGTTACTAACTGAGTTATATAACTCGTTAATTACAACTGGTTGGCTATATGTAGATGAAACAATCAGGAGTACAAACAATATTATAATTTTTTTCATAAGTAAAATCTGGTGAAATGGTTATTTGATAAGTGACATCTTTTTAGCAGAAGCATAATCAGGAGTCGTTAAACGATATATGTAAACTCCACTCGGTAGATAAGAAGCTTTAAATTCAACTGTATAACTCCCGGGATGTTTTTCTTCATTTACTAGTCTGGTTATTTCATTTCCCAAAAGATCATAAATTACCAGACTTACGAACTGACTATTTCCGTTTAATGTATGTGGAATTGTATACGAAATCAATGTATTAGGATTGAATGGATTAGGATAATTCTGTGAAAGATGAAATGTTAACAGCACAGGATCTAGAGTATTTTCAACATCGTTAACAACGCCAAAATCAAATTCGGCAACAACAGGTAAATGATCCGAGACGTCATGTAAAGCAAATGCGATTTGTTCAGATATCGGATAAGGTGGATTAACTATCTGCTGATTGAAATGCTGACCATCATTACCGTATGCCCAATATGTGCCAGGCACATAATCAACTCCTCCGGGAATCTTTAATGATTGAGAAACCAGAATAAAATCGAACCTGTCATCAAGACCCCCAGTTGAACCACCATCAGCTAATTGGAATGTTCTTGTTGATTGAGTATGAACATCGGAAAAATTAGATGAGGCATGCCAATTTCCATATCTGTTCACTGGATCCAGAAAGTAACCAGGATTTGTTTGGTCAAGTAACCTGATATATGCAGGTTCAGTAGCCCGATACAAATTAAAATCACCAACAACAATAAAATTGGTTCCTGCAGATAATTGGTCCGTGTAAATTCGCAGCCTCGCGACTTCCTGTTCTCTCGTGTTTTCATCACTAGGCGTATCTCCGGCTTTAAAGTGAGCGACATAGATAATAAGAATATCCTGTGTGAAATTATGTTGAAGAACATACCTTGTTATATATCTAGGTGTGTTTGTGATAATATTAGCAGACAATAATGTTAGGAGAGAATCTTTATAGAAAAGAGCATTATCAGTATCGGGTCCATCAAAAAATGTAGCCGCTTTAAATGAAATTCCCAAAACATCACTCAGAAATAAGTTAACACCATACTGTGATAATATCTCCTGCACAGCAACAATATCTGGTTTTGCTTCAGCAAATATTTGCTGATATTTCACATTTTTTGTGGAAGAAAAATTAGGATAATTAAGAATATTATAAGTGAGAAGTTTAACTCTATCCTGCGAATAAACCATTGAAGCTGTAAATGTCAAAATTACAACCACAAGAATATTTAAATTTTTCATAATGTTGTTCACTATTGTTCAGTTGATAATATAAATCTTACTATCCTATTATTTCCAGTATCTGCTACATACAGTGTTTTATCGAAGAAAGCAACACCGTGAGGTTCATTAAAAGAGTCATCGCCAAAGCTTCCAAAAGACTGGAGTTCATCTCCGAAGGAATTAAACTTATAAATGCTGTCTCTATCTGCATCAGCAATGAAAATATTTCGGCTCTGATCAACAGCGCTGCCTTCGGGTCTCGAAAATTTATTTGGTATCATAAAAGGAACAGAATTTGGCGAATAGTTACTTAAATATCTTTGATCAATAGGACTAATCACGTATTTCAGCCACTGGGATTTAAAACTATTCTCACCGGTTAAAGTAACGATCATATCTATTGTCTGATCATTAAATGACGCTAAGGAACTTATCTCATTAGCAGAAACCAACCCTTGACCGAGTGGATCAATATTAGGAACTCTACCAATCAGCGTATCTTCTTCACTCGGTACGCCCAGTAATTTCTTAGGGCTGAAAATTAATATGGAATTATCGGGATCGACAAAGCTTGTATTATTAGGTCCTTTCCTGGATATATAGAAAACATTGTTAAAGAAAGCACAGGTTCCAGTGTACTTAACTAAAGGTCTGTTTAGATCTGCAGGTCTTGGAAGTAATCTTTTAATATTTGCAGAACTTAGTTGGTGAGATGAAGATACCAGATCAATTTTATATACTGCACTAAATGTTTGACTTACACCACCAACAACAGTATCAAATTGTGCACAAACAATTAAGTTGAGTTTGTAATCTTGTGCAAGAGCAACAGGTCGATTTATCGCCCTTGATCCCAGTACATCACCATTCAGATTAAGCATCACTACACGGTTATTCTCAGTATCAGCTACATAGATAAATGGCTCTCTACCGACCATAATATCCTGAGGTCTGTTGAATCCTTCCCATACTGGATTAAGTTGAATGTAGACAGTATCACCGCCTATATTAACATTCCCATCACCTGTATCAATACCAGTTAGATCGAACTTCTCGGTACAACTTGTGAAGAAAACTATAAGTATAAATAATATAATAACTTCTATGTTTTTTCTTAAATTCATTATAGTCCAAGCGTTATTGAAAATCTATGGGCAGAACCAAGTCGTTGAAAATTTGTGAAAGCATAGTCAATTGTAAATTCAGCTAAACTGATTGGCACATTCAAACCTAACCCAAAGGAATAATTCTGCTCATCAACATTAAATTTATAACCAGCTCTCAAGAAAAACATTTTATGCCAGGCGTACTCTGCTCCCACAACAATGTTTTCACTATTATCATTTGGATGATTTAGTTGAATAGAAGTAGTTACTCTGTGATCTTCAGTCTCGTAGGGTTCAAAAGCAAATCCCACTCTGAAAATCGTGGGCGGTGCAAATGATTGCCATTCGGAATTTGATCTATTACCTATTAAAATTACCTCACCATCCGGAGCCAGTTCTGCACCAAAGTTAGAAACTGTAACGGCAAAACGTGTTGAACCCAACCCTGTCCTGTAATAAGTTCCTAGGTCTATCATAACTCCACGCATTTTTAATTTATCCAGAGTTTCCTCTATGTATTTAACCGTTCCACCAAAACTAAATTGTTCTGTCATCTTCCTGGCATAAGAAAGTGAAACAGCAATATCGCTGAAACCAAAATATTCACCGTTGCCGAATGGAGCAAACTCAGTGGTAACCGGCATATCATCCATCGTAACCGCAGTCAAGGATGCGCCAAATGAATTTTCGCTGTCTAAATGATAAACTACACCTATAAAATCATGATTTATATCCGCTACCCAGATATTGTGAGAGATGATCACCTGATTTTTATCGAATTGCGATAAACCGGCAGGATTCCAGTATAATGCAGATGCATCATCAGAGATCGCTATGAAAGATTCACCAAGTGCTGCTGCCCTTCCGCCAACTCCAATTTTTAAAAACTGCGCTGTGGAGATTCCTGCTCTTTGATCTCCAAGTACTGGAAATAACTGAGCATTAGCAGATGTATATATCAATAATAAAAGCACTATGTAAAAAAACGTCTTCATCTAGAAATTAAAAGAAACTCCGAATTTCAAATTACGCTTAGTTAAATATCTTGCTGGATTTATTGGATATGGGGAAATTGGTGCCTGTACATCAGGATACCTCGGATCGTTCCAGCTGCTCGGAACATCATCACCATATTCATATGCTTGTCCGGTTACCGGGTTAATTATGGCTGAATTTTTATTATCAAGTAAATTGTTTACTTCGAAAAAAACAGAGAAACTAAGACCACTAAGATCAAAATATTTTTCAAAGTTTAAGTCTATGTAGAACCAATCATCAGCAATTTCATTATAACGTTCACCTCTGACATATTCATACTCTTTTCGCCCCTGTGCATCAACTGATCCTGTGAATACTGCCGGAGTATATCTTTTGCCTGATTGGAAAAATCCTCTTAAGTATAAACTCCAGTTATCAATTATTTCTTCTGCAAATCCAAAACTGCCTTTCTCAGCAAAAAAGTTTATTGATAAATTGGCTGTGATTGGTCTATCCCAGGATAGAAACTCCTCTCTAATTGATTCTTCCAAATCCCCGCGTGCAATCAGAACTCCTTCTTCAGCAGATGAACTTTTTCCTGTAACAATTGCATATGCAAACGATGCTTGCCCATTAAACCATCTCCCAATCCTTTTCCTGAACTCAACTTCCAATCCTCTTGAGCGTGCATAATCTGTGTTTACATAGGTTATAAAACTTTCTGCGGCTAATCTTGCTGATGTGATTTTTGCTGACCGTGTGCTCACATAATCAAAAATGTCTTTGTAATAAGCCGTCACCGTTAATACATCGTCCGGAGTAAATTGAGTTTTAAGCCCAAGCTCGTAAGCAACAGTAGTCTCAGGGTCAAGATTCGGGTTTCCAAATTTTTGGAATGATGACTGTGCACTTGCAGGGTTTAGCTTTGCATAGACAAACTGTGGTTTAGGCCACTTACTGAAATGACCGTATGAAAAGAAAAGAGTTTGAAAATCTGATACCGGATGAGAAATTCCGAGACGTGGACTTAATCTCGCCTTGAATTGCTGGTCATTAAACCAGGTATAAGTTTCATCATAATAAGCCTGTCTGATTTCATCTGGAATGGTTATTACATTTGTGTCTGCAACTGCATCGTCTACATACTTACCCGGGAACCAATAGTCGAAACGAAGTCCGAAATTAAGAATCATCCCACCGAAGTTTATATTATCCTGAGCATAAAACGATCCGAGAGCTGGATAAACAGTGTAGATATCATTGTTCAATCCAAGTTCACCAATCCATGGTTTATAAATATCAACAACCTGCATTTGCTGAAACTGCATATTAAATCCGGCTTTGAACTTATTCATTTCATCGAAGAAACTCGTCAAATCTCCGCGAAGTGAAAACTCTTCCAAAAAATGATCATGCCAAGTAAAAGGATTCCCAACATCCCAGAAGCCATCACCAGGAATAACGCCTATTGTATCATGGTTTTCATTAAAATATTCAATTGGAAAGTTTACAATATCTTTCGGCTCATTATACAGATTGTAATAAAGTCCGTTCGCATCTCCTCTCAGATTTGTATAGAAATAATTTGCCTTTACTTCATAATAAGTTCGGGAGTTTAATGTATGAGTTATACTAAAATTATGATAGAGGTTATTATGTGTAAAAGTATTAGCATTATCAAGAATGTTCTGGAAGGTATATTGATAACCAGGTGATGGTTCGACGTATTCAAGATTTGACTGAAGCGATTGTGAGTTCTGATTTATGTTCACTGATTGATTAAATGAATAATTAAACTTCATCGTTGGTGAATAGAGGTATGATAATTTTGCTAACCAAAACCAGCTGTTTTCCTCACGAGGAGCGTACCTGCTTCCGCCAAACGTTGAAGAAACAAGTTGATCAGCGGTCACTTTATTATAGCCCTGTGTAATTCCATCACTAATTCCACCATAGAAATTTGTAAAGAATGTCAGTCGACCCGGAATATTAACACCAAATGCCGGTAACATGAAAGAAGTAATTGGTTCAGGTCCACTTATGTTTGCTTCAAACACATCCATGTTGAAAACGTGATATGAAGAAGTGTTGCCAAAGTTATCTCGTTTGTAAGTAATTGCTCCGCTGAATTTTTCGCTACCTTCCCTGGTTCTTACGTTTACAATTCCTGAAGTTGCCTGTCCGTATTCTGCATTGAATCCACCAGTAATAACCTCAACTTCCTCGATTGCTGAAGCACTAAGCTGTAATCCAAAACCAGTTCCGGCTATAGGATCCTGTACTGAAACTCCATCAAGTAAGAATGCATTTTCATAAGTTCTTCCACCACGTATATGAACTTCATTAGAATTGTTAACAACAACACCGGACTGCTGAGATACAATATTCTGAATATTTTCAACAATAAGCTGATCGATTTCTTCTTTCGATATACTTCTTTTGCTCTGAGTTTCCTCTACATCCATGAGAGGTTTCTCCCCTATTACAACCACATCCTGTTCAAGAGTTAATACTGTTTCTTCCAGTTTTACATCCAGCATTGTAGTTTTATTCGACTCAATCTTTGTTCCTGTAAACTGATATGTTTTGTAACCGATCAATGAAATATCCACGTTATAAGTTCCAACAGGTATACCGGTAATGTTATAACTTCCATTTATATCTGAAGCGGCTCCGAAGTATGTGCCTTTTAAAATAATATTTACTCCGGGTAATGTTTCACCGGTTGATGCATCAGTAACGTTACCAGAAATGTTTCCGGTTTGTTGAGCAACAAGGGAAATTGAAAACAAAAAATAAAGTAAGAAATATTTCTTCATCTTGTTATTCCAAAATCATCGAAGAAAACTTTTTGAAGAAGTGATTTTACATTTCCTGTTCCATTGCATTTATCGAGGGGCAGTGCAATGAAAAATTCTGTCATTTCAATATTTGTGAAGCCTGCGAATCCGGGTAATTCACCATTTGGATAATAATAGATGGGGTTCGCAGCAAGTTCGCTCAAATAAAATGATTTGACACGGAATACATTTAATGTCAACTTTAAATTTGGATATGATGGATCTGTTGTATCTGAAGCAATTTCAGTTCCGGGCAGAAGAGAGATTTTCACACCAATGCTGTCTGAGATTATAGGGATAAAACTTTGCAGTTCAACAGGATCCACAGCTTGAGGAAATTGCATTGAGAAAGCAACTTTTCCTCCCTGACTCAAATACTTCTGTGTTGAGAACGATGCCAGATCAATTGAGGGATTATTATCTGTATACCAGAAAAGATAATCGAATAGTTTTATTGTTTCGAAGAAAGTTACATTTTTAAAGGGTGGTTCCTGTGTCTTAATATTGAAAATATCATAGCTCCCGGATAAACCGAGGCTATCGAACATTGCCGTATAAAATGCTGCTGCATTATCAGCGGTTGCATAATCATCTATGACAAGAAAATTACTAATAGGTTTTTTAATGTACCAGTAGTCGTCGGGATCGTCACCAGGAAGACTTATGAATTTGGATTTTGCACCGGAGATATCCTCTGCCTGAACGTAGAAATAATTTAGATCCTCGAATCCTAGCCCCGGTAATTTTTCGGGATGAATATTATTCTCCTGTCCTTCTATTAATATCTCCATTAAAGGATTTTGAGAAGCAAATTCTTTTGTACGCAATGTTACAGTTCTCACACTTCCATCAAGAGAAATGATATTTTCAAAATTTGAAGTATCGTTAAGTGCGATGTTGATTTTTAATATTGATTCCACCCCATCAATATCATCAGCAATCCATCCAAATGACATAACAGGGAATGAAGTATCTGGAACAAAGCTCAATTCATTCCACTGAATTGTTGGAGCTGAATTTTTTAGCGGGAAGAAAAATTCTGCAGGTGTTGGATCAATCAAACCGATGTCATAATATTTTTCGTTGCTATCCCAAACGCCATTCCCATTTTTATCAATGAAAGGTTCGGGTCCATAATCTGTATTATATTGAAAAACCCGCGTATCATATTTTCCATTACCTTCATCATCGGCTGCGGCTACATTAAATTTAAATGTAGTATCAGAAGCACCAATTTTCAGTGCAAACAGACTATCATTGCTTGGTGTAAACCGCCACGGTTCATCATTCCATCTGAAATAAAAACCAACAATTAATCCATCAGGATCATCACCCCACCAGCTTACTAAAAGCCTTGTTTGCTGAGGTGTAATTACACTGTCAGGAATAAGTGAAACCTTCGTTTCTGGTGGCTGATTATTATTCCGGACACCTACTATTTCCTCCTTGCATGAGTACACAAATGCAGAGATGAAAATTGAGAGAACTGCCAGGAAATACTTTCTATAAGACATCACTCTATCTGATTTTTAAAGAAGAACCCTCTTCCTTATAAAGAGGGTTCCTAAAATAATTATTTGATTAACATCATTTTTTTAACATCAACAAAATTTCGTCCTTCACTAATTGAAGAAGCTGTCAATCTGTAAAAATAAATTCCTGATGGAAGATCACGTGCATCAAAAGTTAAGTTATAGCTGCCAACCGGTTGAACCTGGCTATCAACCAGCACTTTGACTTCCTGACCAAGTATATTGAATACACTCATTCTCACATTCGATTCGAATGGAAGTGAAAAATTAATCTTCGTGGATGGATTGAACGGATTCGGATAATTTTGTGATAGTACATACTCCGTTGGAATCGTACCTTCATTTTCCACACTTACAGGATTGTAGCCAATAAAGTCATTATTATTTCTCGGTACGAGTTTATAGTTTCCAAAAGAATAGTAAAGAACTCCCTGTAATGCATCGAAAGTGCTACCGGTTTTTACATAATATAGTCTTGTTGGATCAGAAAGATTATGATAATCATGTCTTCCATCTTCAAGTTCAACGCGGGTATCTCCGCTGCCGTCACTTACAAACATTTCACCAAAATTACTTGGGAAGTCGGCATTCTCATTAGTTACGGTTACATTATTATATCTCATCAGTACACTTTCCCACTGTTCTTTTGCAACAACGCCATTACCTAGTGTTCCTATTGTATTTGTTTGAACAACCTGTGGAGTTGGTAATGGATTACCCGATGAAATAATCTGAACACTTGTTGTGCTATCTATTCTGGTAACATTAAATGTTGGTGTTCCAGTATCATCCCAAATCAGACCGTTAACTGTTACTAATTGACCTTTTTGAAATCCACGTATCTGACTGCCATTTGTTCCTCTTGTTCCAACTTGAATACCACTCCATGGTCCTTCACCATTCTGGATATAAATTCTAAGAGCAAATGAAGTAGTACAATCACTTGTATCAGCAGTAACTACTCCCGTAAGAGGAACTCTATATCCATTATACCCACTAACATCAGTTCCGAAAGGATTATACTGAACATCTTGAATGGTGACGTTTCTATCCAAAACGAGATAGAAGTATTGAACATTTGAAATTGCTGCTGGCATTGTAGATACATTTCCGTCATTATCCTTGGACCAGATGTAATAGTCGACAAGAGCTGAATCACTATTAACACCTGGAATAGTACCTGAATAATTATTCCCACTGCCAAGAGTCATATTAACAGGTGTATAATTTCCGCTATCGATGCGATAGAAAAGTTTGACTGAATCAACACCGCCATCATCGGTAACGTTTGCTGAGATAGTAACAGCCTGATTCATGATCACCTGAGGTAAATTTCTTTTTACCGTACTAATGCTTGGAGGTGTAACCCCAACCTGTATATCTCCGGGATAAAGTGGTATAATATGATAACCAACTGCAGTCCCAGTAAACCGCGTTTGAATGAGACCACGTATGTAACTCAAAGTAGTTCCATCAACCGGTGGCTGATAAGTAGTTAAGCCTGTTAATCGGTGTGTTCTTAGAGTAAAATACCCTGATTGATCATACATATACATATAGTTGCCATCTGCATCGTTAATTCTGAAAGTACCATTACTTGTATTACGATCACTTGTTATAACATTCCGAATAATTACATATTCACCTTCATACTTCTCAGAAAGCACGAGAACGCTATCATCATAAAAATCAGTTATGCTCAATTCAATTGGGTCTGGCCTTTTTGGCAATTGTTGAATGATGCTAACCGGAGTTACGGGACTTAAAAGAACATCTCCCTGAGTCGTGTTATTAAATTCAGCAACTGTCAAAGTAATCTCGACAACCTGCGCTGTATCAACCAGATCGAAAAAAGTTCCCTGGTTTGCGCCAGTTGTATCCTGCTGCACTACGTTTATTCCATCAAAACGCTCATAAACTTGTCCATCGGGATCCTGCAAATAAGTAACCCATCTTGTACCAGCCCATACTATCGGTCTACGATCTGTCTGTGGATTTACTAATGGACTAACCATTACAATACCTCGCAGTTTAACAGTTTGACCGTTGTACGGCGAAGGCAAATCACCATTAGTCAATAATGAAACTGAATCCTGGTACTGAACTTCTTCAATTGTTACTGATTGTTGTGCAAAGTTAAGCCCAACAAAAAAAATGAAGGATAATAACAGAACTGACAAAGTTTTTTTCATTTTATTACTCCTTTTTATTTGATTACTAAAAATTTTCCTGTTTTTATATCACCGCTATTATTGTTTTTAACGGTGAATAAGTACATCCCTGTTGCAATTGCCTGTTCATTATCTGTTAAAAGATCCCAGGCATGTTCGCCCCCTGCAAATTTCTGTTTACCCTCCGGTGCATAAGTTTCAAACCATCTTACTTCTGAACTATTACTGGTTGATGTATGATCAATTCGTTTTACAATATCACCTGAAAGTGTATAGATAGTAATCTGGCAATCGGAAGGCAGGTTGAAGAAATAAATTTTCCTCAGTCGTTCGGAACTACCATCCCAAATTGCATTTCCGTAATATGGATTTGGGTAAACTCCGATCTGCACATCCGGATTTTCAGTAGCAGGAGTTCCCGGAAGGATTCTTTGAAAGTTTGCTAATGGAGATGATTCAAGAATATCAAGATTGTTTTCCGGATCACCTTCATCAAATGCGCTTACAGCAAATAAATATTGCCAGCCATTCAAAAGATTGCTTAAAGAATATTTATAATAATATTGAATAGTATCGCCCGGGAATGTAACTGGCTCTTCCAGTTTAACAAATTCAAATCCGGTATCAAATGAAACTCCGTTACCCGCACTATCAAATTGAGCTAATGTTACTAATGAATTAAAAATATCCTGTCCACCTTCGGTTAGATCAAAACCTGCCTGGGTTCGATATACTTTATAACCTTCAAAATCCCGCTTCCCTGAAATTGGATCAATAGAATTTTCGGCTCGTTTATCCCAATAAATTTCTACTTCCCTGTCTTTCGGAATTACCTTTACAACAGGAACAACAGGAGGTGCTGGAAGAATATAACGAGTAATTTTTCCATTTGAATCAAGGTCTTCTCCGGGATCGAGTATTCCATTTCTATTTTTGTCTTCGCCGTAATATGCCCGCAAAGCCCAATCAGCATTTACATATAAATTAGTTTTTTGTTCTTCGGTATCAAGGTTTGCCGGATCAGGACCAAATTTTTTGGCACACACAATTGCAAACACAACATTTATTGAATCACCGGGAGCTATTGTTGAAAAGTGACCATTTGTAATTAATATTGATCTGTTTGAAGGTACTTTTATTTGTTCAGGTGTGATTCCGTCTTTCCAACGGCTGGTTCCACTGAAATAGCCTCTCAATTTTCCATAACGATCAAAATCATTTTGCGGTGCAAAGAAATCCGGATCGTCTGTGTTTCTAAATTGCCAGGTTACAAAATTCACAGATGGAATTGAATCAATTAATCCAACTGGATATTTGTCTGGTAAATTAGGTTCTGAGCCACAGTGTAGAACTCCGATATAACTATCACTGAAACCAAGATCACCGGCAGCATCAAATTCGTATGCTAGTTTTATCGAATCGTTATATCCATCACCACCCTTGTTGAAAAATGCACTGCCTGATGGTCTGCCAGTAATATTTGTATTTCGAACTACGGCATCAGTCCACATTCCAACAAAAACACTATCAATATTTCTGTTGCTGACATTTTTTATCCAATAATTAAAAATCACAAAGAAATTTGCGAAAGGAAAATTCCACGCATAAGTTTCCTGGTGGACAGAAATTCCGAGAGGATCGTGATCAATGATCGGCTCGCCGTTAAGAAATACCGTATTTGTATCAGTGTAGTCCATCAAAAAGTCTTGATGAGAAATCGCTGCTGGACTAAAAAACCTTGAATCGAAAAGTGATGATCTTTCCTTGACATTACTTCCCGCGGAATTCGTAAATTCAAATCCACCTCCTCTAGCTGAAACAGATGCTGCATCAACCGCACCTGTTGTAACAAAAGGACCGCCAACACCACGAATAAATCCACCTACATATAAACCACCATCAAATAAATGTTCAATACCGCTACCAATAGGATATTGACAACTCGGTTGTTCTGGCCAAAGGCTAAAGCCGTGTCCGTACGTGCCGAAATTAGTTATAGTAATTCCAATGTTGCCAATGTTGGTGTACTTGCTGTTATCATCATCAAGAATTTTGGGAAATCTTCTGTCGTCATCACCTTGACTGTATGCGAAAGCACAGAGAAGCAGGGATAGATATAATATCCGATAAAAAAATTTCATTAAATAAAATAGTAGAAAAAGTCTTTTTAATTATCCGAGTGGTTTATAAACACAATGGCAAAATACAAAGAAAAAAGATGTAAGTAAATAAAATAAATGTTAAGTTTTTAGGTGAAATGAAAGAACATAAATCAGAAAATATTAAACTAAATTTTTAGTCACTTATGGTTTAAACGTAATTCGGTTAGTTACCCTAATAATCCATTAAAAAAGCCAGAACTTTCATTCTGGCTTTTAACATTTATAAGTCGTTCTAATAAATTTTATCCGAGCGGAATTTTCTTTGCGTTATCTTTCAGCCATTCACTAAAGCTTTTCAATTCAGGATTCAATGATTTAACGAAATCAATATTCCTCGCACCGCAGAAGTAATCATTAAAATCATGCTTGAACTGGAACATATTACCAACATCTTCAGCTCCGGGAAAACCTAATCCACGGTAAACATCAAAAGGAACTGCGTTGTATTTAACTTCTTCACCGAGCACTTTTGTTAGTGCTTCGGCCATTTCTTTACCAGTTAAATGTTCACCTGCTATTCCTATTTTCTTTCCGATAAATTCATTACCTCTTTTGAAAACTGAATAAGCACACTTTCCAATATCTTCAACTGCGATTGCCGGAAGTTTTTTATCTCCCATTGGAAAATTCAAAGCTAATTTTCCATCCTGACCTCTTGTCGGGTTCCAACCGAAATAAATCATATTCTCCCAATATGCACTCGTTAATAATAATGTTACTGGAAGTTTCTCGTTGACAAAAATATTATCAGCTTCTCCTTTACCATCAAAGTGAGGAACTTTGTACTTTCCCTGAAGTGTTGGCATTCTGTTATCACTCAAAGGGATCCAATTGCGCGTGTCTTCGAGAGTTGACCAGATGAGATGCTTTACATTTGTATCCTTTGCAGCTTGTGCAATTAACTTTGCTTCTTCTATTTCTTTCTCGGCAGAAAAGTGATCCCAGAAAAAAGTTACAGCAAACACTCCATAAGTACCATCGAAAGCTTTTTTCAGACTTTCGTAATTATCGATGTCCACTGCAACTACTTCAACACCCATTTGAGCAAGTGCTTTTGCTTTGTCAGAATTAACATCTCTTGTTAATGCTCTTGCAGTAAATTCATCTGATTTATCTGCTTGTATTGCCCGAACTAATCCGCCGCCTTGTGCACCTGTTGCGCCCAATACAGCAATCACTTTTTTATCAGCCATAGATCCTCCTTAGTTTTTTGTTTTGTTATTTATATGTTTAGAAAACTTTTCTTGCGTGCTGGTCTGCGTGGTAGGAGCTACGTACCAATGGCGAGGACTCAACTACTTTAAATCCCATCTTCAAACCCTTATCTTTGTACATTCTGAATTCGTCGGGAGTAACAAATCGATCAACAGTTAAATGAACTTTTGTTGGCTGAAGATATTGACCGATTGTCATTATCTCGCAACCGTGATCGTAAAGATCTTTCATCAAATCTAAAACTTCATCTGTCTTCTCACCAATTCCAACCATAATTCCGCTTTTAGTTTTTAGTCCTTTGGATTTAAACCATTTGATGAGATTTAAACTTCTTTCATACTTCGCCTGAGGACGGACAGCGTGATACAATCTTTTTACAGTTTCAAGATTATGATTAAGAATATCAGGCGGATATTGCATAATTGTTTCAAATGCTTTTTCTTCTCCTTTGAAATCGGGAATTAATATCTCAACTGTGCAATCGGGTTTTTCTTCTCTGATGAGCCTAACACATTCTCTGAAAATAAATGCACCACCATCTTCGAGTTCATCACGATTAACAGAAGTAATAACTGCATGACGTAAATCAAGCTGCTTAATTGCATCAACTACTCTTCGTGGTTCATCATGATCAAGCTCAGTTGGCATACCGAGTTTTACATTACAGAATCCGCAGCTTCGTGTGCAAGTATCACCAAGAATCATAAATGTTGCAGTTCGATGGTTCCAGCATTCAGCAATATTCGGACATTTAGCTTCTTCGCAGACAGTGTTGAGTTTTTTTTCTCGCATCAAATTCCGGACGTCGGAATAATTATCACCGGTTGGAAGTTTAACTTTCAGCCAATCAGGTCTTTTTCCTAACGGAATTTTTTCTTTTTCTATCTGCTCTTTAAATGCTTTTTGATGACTATTAATCACACTCGTAATTTTCCTTTTGTCATCACGAATCCCAAAGGGATGAATTGATCTCAACATAGATCATAGATTGGTTCTCCCGACCAAAGTCGGGATCGCAATGACATTGATTATAAAATATCTGATTCAAAATTTTCTAATGTTTCTTTCAAATGTTTCAGGAACATTCCGCCCAACATACCATCAATTAACCGATGATCGTGTGATAAAGTTAACGCCATTACAGGTCTGATTGCTATAGAATCAGATCCATCAACGCTGACTACAATTGGTTTTTTAATAACCGCACCAACTCCGAGTATAGCAACTTCAGGCTGGTTGATAATTGGTGTTCCGAAAACAGTTCCGAAGACGCCATAATTTGTTATTGTAAATGTTCCACCGGAAATATCATCCGGTATCAGCTTTTTATTTCTTGATTTGTATGCGAGATCATTAATTGCTTTTGCTAATCCAATCAGATTTAACTGCTCTGCACCTTTGATATTCGGAACGATCAAACCAGTTGGTTCAATTGCAACGGCAATACCAAGATTAACAAAACTTTTTTGAAGAATTGTATTTCCATCAATTGTCGAATTGATTAATGGATGAGCTTTAATTGCTTTTACACAAGCCTGAGCAATGAAAGCCATATAAGTTAACTTCACATCATATTTCTGCTGGAATTCGTCTTTATGTTCCTGGATAAAATTATGAACACGATTCATATCAACTTCTATCATTGACATTACGTGAACAGAAGTATCACGGCTTGCGATCATATGGTCCATAATCTTCTGACGGATATTATCCATTGGAATTTTCTCAATTCCAGCACCGGAAGAAATAGTTTTAACTTCGGATGGAACGAAAGATGGTGATGGTGAAGCGGCAACTTTATCTTTCTTTTCTTCAACTGGTTTTGACGAAACAGCATGCTTGCCTCTTTTCTCAACGTAAGCAAAAATATCTTTTTTGGTTACCCTGCCCTGCAGACCAGTTCCATTAATTCTCTTCAATTCAGCGAAATTTACATTTTCTTTTTCTGCAATACTTAAAACGAGAGGTGAATAGAATCCACTTCCCTCGCCTTTCATTTTTACTCTTTCAACCGCTTCGGCTTGCACAAAATTGTCGTGCATCGAAACTGGTTCTTTAACCTCAGCTTTTTTTTCAGTCGCAATTTCTTTCTTAGCTGAGATGACTGTTCCAGCACCAGTAGAAATTTTTGCTACGATTGTTCCGACAGCAACTGTTTCCTGTTCTCCAATTAAAACCTCAGCGAGAGTTCCTTCTACGGGCGAAGGAATTTCAGTATCAACTTTATCTGTACTTATTTCGAAAATGGTTTCATCTTTCTTTACTTTTTCGCCGACTTTTTTATACCATTTGATTATCGTTCCTTCCATAACGGACTCACCCATCTTAGGCATCTCAATTTCAACCAACCCTTCAGATGGTATTGTCTCCTCAACAACATTCTCCTTAGCAGCAGGTATTTCCTCAACTACTTTTTCTCCAACTCTTTTTTCTACAGCAACACTTCTTTCAGAACTATCACCATCATTAACTATCGCAACTACAGTACCCACTTCAACTGTATCCCCCTCCTTCACCAAAATTTCTTTTAATACACCTCCGGCTGGAGATGGAATTTCCGTATCAACTTTATCAGTACTAATCTCAAAAATTATTTCATCCTGCTTAACTGCATCTCCAACTTTCTTATACCATTTAATAATGGTTCCTTCGTTCACACTTTCACCCATTTTGGGCATGATTATTTCCATATTTTTCGCGACCTCCTCGTTAAAATTCTAATAATTCTTTAATACCTAAATAAATCTGCTGCCTCGATGGAAGAACTTCATTCTCCAAAACCGGTGCATAAGGAATATGCGTATCCTTTGCTGCTATTCTTTTGACAGGTCCGTCAAGATATTGAAAACAATTATCAGCAACTCGTGCTGCTATTTCAGCTCCGAATCCACCAGTAAATGTATCTTCGTGAATAACTATAACTTTATTTGTTTTCTTCACAGATCTGAAAATTGTTTCTTCATCAAGTGGAATTATAGTTCTGATATCTATCACTTCAACAGAGTAACCAAATTCCTCCTCCAATTTCTTTGCGGCAAAAACTGAATCCCACATTGAAACTCCATACGAAACAACAGTTATATCATTTCCTTCTTTTACTACTTTAGCTTTGCCGAATGGAAGAAGATAATTATCATCAGGCTCGGGAGTGATTGCAAAACTTTGTCTATATAATCCTTTGTGCTCGCAAAAGAGAACAGGATCATTTATACGGCAGGCGGTTTTTAGTAATCCTTTTGCATCAGCAGCGTTACTTGGATAAGCTATAAATATTCCAGGAACGTGTGCGTAAATCGATTCAATGTTTTGACTGTGACAAAGCCCTCCGTGAATATATCCGCCAACGGCAACCCGAACAACAACTGGTGTTGACCAGGCATTGTTTGATCGATAACGCATTGAAGCAGTTTCATTTTTCATCTGCATAAAAGCCGGCCAGATGTAATCACCAAACTGAATTTCAACAACGGGTTTTAATCCTGCCAATGCCATTCCGTTTGCTACCCCCAGAATACTGGCTTCTGCAAGTGGTGAGTTGAAGACTCTTTCATCACCAAAATTTGTTGACAAACCTTTTGTAGCAGTAAATACTCCGCCTTTCATATCTGCTATGTCTTCCCCAAAGATGTACATATCTTTATTTTTTTTCATCTCCTCGTGAAGACTATGGTTAATTGCATCTACCATCACAATCTTCTCTCCTGCCGGAACATTTTTTTCATAATCCAAAGATTCTTTCAATCCGCTTTCGTCATAAACATATCTTGCTGCATCTTTTGGATCAGGATCATTTGCCTTGAAAGCTCTGTCAGCAGCTTCATCAATTTCTTCGTTTATCTCTTTCCAGATTTTTTTGTAATCGTCGTCATTCAGAATGCTTTCCTTTTTCAACCTTGCAACAAACTTTTCTATCGGGTCGTCTTGTTTATCTTTTTCAAGTTCGGAATGATCTCTATATTTTCTCTGATCGTCTGATGATGAATGAGATTGAAGTCTTACTACATTTGCTTCAATAAGTGCAGGACCTTTGCCACTTTTTATATAATCAATTGCCTTTTTCAATTCATTAAATGATTCGAAGAAATCTGTTCCGTCAATTCGTTTTCGATAAAGAGTATGAAAGCCGCCCATCATCTCTGCAACTGAACCATCTTTACCAGCAGTCTGATGCTCAACAGGAACCGAAATAGCATACCTGTTATTCTGAATCACAAAAAGGACTGGAAGTTTTTCTCTGCTCGCCCAGTTTACTGCCTCGTGAAATTCACCTTGACTTGTAGTTCCTTCGCCGCTACTAACATAGGATACATTCTTAATTCCTTTTCTTCTTGAAGCTAGTGCAGTTCCAACTGCCTGAAGAAATTGTGTTCCAGTTGGACTTGATTGAGAAGGTATCTGTGCATTAATCATTCCCCAATGAACAGGAAGCTGTCTGCCGCCGCTTGCAGGATCGGTTGCTTTTGCAAATGTTCCAAGGAAAACTTCCTCTGGCGTAACACCAGCTATAAGCATTGTTCCAAGATCCCTGTAATATGGGAAGAACCAATCTTTTTTTGAATCGAGATGTAAGCCAATTGCCATCTGAACTGCTTCATGTCCTTCAGCAGCAATGTGAAAAAAAGTTTTTCCCTGCTTGAGGAGACGCATTGCTTTGTTGTCGATGATTCTTGAACGAATCATCATTTTCATAATTTCAACCAGCTGTTTTTTTTCAAATCCCATTATATTTTTAGTTGAGTCAACCTTAAGATTTTTTCCTTTTGTTGGTTTTTCTTTGGTACCGGATTTTTTTCCGGTCTCAACAATATGATTTGTATTTTTCTTAGCCATAGAAAAACCTTCTCAAAATGTGGTTGTAAAACTTGTTTGTATTACTTCTTCTCCTCGTTTAGTAATTACTTTATTGTAATTGAAAACATTAGAGAAGTTATTCAATAAATTATCTTTGACTTTCTGGATACTAATTTCACTATTTAATTCTTTGCTCAATGATGTAACGGATTTATCCTGAATTCCACAGGGAATTATTCCATTAAATAAATTAAGATCTGTATTGACATTAAAAGCAAAACCGTGCATCGTTATCCATCTGCTGACTTTAATTCCAATAGCAGCAATTTTTTTATCTCCAATCCAAACGCCGGTATGTTTTAGATTCCGATCACAATTCAATCCGTATTCGCTGCAGGTTTTAATAATCACCTCTTCCAACGCTCTTAAATATTTGTGAGTGTCTTTGAACCAATTATTAAGATCAATTATAGGATATCCAACAATCTGACCTGGTCCATGATATGTTATATCACCTCCGCGATCAATATCATAAACTGAAATTTGATTTTCTCTCAGATAATCTTCAGAGCCTTTTAAATTTTCTCTGTGTGCAGTTTTTCCTAAAGTATAAGTGTTCGGATGCTCAAGAAGAAGCAGATAATCTTCAACTTCTCCGGCGACTCTTTTCGAAAATATTTCTTTTTGAAGGTCCCATGAGTCTTTGAAATCAATAAATCCTAAGTCGCAATATGTAAGTATCTTTTTCTCCATCAACCTTCTTCCATCATACATCTACAATCAGATGTGAATTGCTTCTCCGTATGCATTTGCTGCGGCTTCCATAACGGATTCCGACAGAGTTGGATGTGCATGAATAGTTTTTATTATTGATTCTCCCGTTGCTTCAAGTGAGCGAGCCAAAGTAACCTCGGCTATCATTTCAGTGGCTTCACTGCCGATGATGTGTGCGCCGAGAATCTCACCATACTTAGCATCGAAAATCATTTTAACAAAACCTTCACGTTCACCAATCGCAAAAGCTTTTCCACTTGCCAAGAATGGAAATATTCCGACTTTAATTTCATATCCTTTTTCTTTTGCTTTTGACTCTGTCAAACCAACACTTGCGACCTGAGGCTGACAATACGTGCAACCGGGAATGTTTTCATAATCAATTGGCGGATTGTGTAATCCTTTAATATGTTCAACACAATGAATTCCTTCTGCAGAGGCTACATGAGCTAACCAAGGTGGACCAATTACATCACCAATCGCATAAACTCCTTTAACATTTGTCTCATAAGTTTCTTTGTTTACTTTGATATGATTTTTTTCGATTTGAATACCTAATTCTTCTAATCCAATTCCTTCTACATTTCCAACAACACCAATAGCGTTCAATACCTTTTCAGCACTTAATGCTTTCTTCTCTCCGTTAACACTTACTATCACATTTACTTTATTTCCTTTTACTTCTGCTTTTTCAACCGTAGAATTTGTCAAGATATCAATTCCTCTTTTCTTGAAATTCTTTTCTAATGCAACGGATACTTCCTCATCTTCAATAGGCAGAATATGTTTTAGCATTTCAATAACAGTAACTTTTGTTCCCAGAGTTGCATAGAAATATGCAAACTCAATTCCGATTGCACCTGCACCAATTACAATTAAATCTTTTGGCTGCTTATCAAGAATCATTGCTTCAGTACTTGTTATAATATTTTTTCTATCAATAGGGATTGCTGGAATATTTCTTGGACGAGCACCTGTAGCAATAATTATTTTATCAGCTTTTATTCTTTCAGTTACTTTTCCTTTTTCCTCTAAAATCTCAATCGTATTGTTTGCGGTTAGTCTACCAAAACCCCTTATTCGGTCAACTTTATTTTTCTTGATGAGTAGTTCGACGTTTTTGGAAATACGATCAGAAATCTCCCGGCTTCTTTTTATGACTCTGTTGAAATCGATGGATAAACCTGTGGCTTTAATTCCAAAATCTTCACCATGGTTTTTTATATGATCATATATCTCTGCATTTTTTAGGAGGGATTTTGTGGGAATGCAACCCCAGTTAAGACAGATTCCGCCCAGGTTATCTTTATCAATAACTACTGTCTTAAAACCTAATTGTCCAGCACGAATTGCTGCCACATATCCGCCAGGACCTCCTCCGAGAATTGCTATATCGTATTGTTTTTGCATAGGTTATGGATTTACTGTTTCTGAAAGTTGAGGCAAATATAAGTATGCAAAGATTCAAAAGAAAATAAAACGAGGTGAATTCTGACTGTTTAGTCAGGATAACACAAATTTCAAAAAATGTTATATAAATATTCCGACTAAAATCAGGGATTCGTTCGAGAGTTCAATTAAGTAAAAGAGCGATTCAACTTTTTACTAATATTTCACTGCCTGACCAGTAACCGGCATTGATGTATGAAGTTGAACAATCTGCCATAAGCCATTTTCTTTTTCCAGAACACCTGTTGTTCTTATTCCACTAAAAGTAAATTGTTTTCCTTCCGATTCAACATACCAGTTAACTTTCATGTAAAACCAGGCCTGAGCACCAGTTCGACACATCTTTAGCATTTTATCCCGCACAGAGAGCCTTACAGTGCTGAAAGTCTCATATGCTCTTTTCTGACTTTCACCCATGGAGTTCTTATCAACCCAGAGTTCATTTTCATCTGTACCAAGGATGATTATATCTGGTTTGTCGGAAAAGCAAGTCAATAGAAGTTCAAGATCTCTGTTTTCGTGAGCATGGTTAAAATTATCCAGCACCTTCAATACTTCGTCTCTTTCAGTTTCCATATCAAGCTGATTATTTTCCGAGCAGGCTAGAAAAGATAAAAGTGTGACTACAAGTAAGGGGATGTAAAACCTTTTCATGGCAACCTCCTGATAGATTTATAGTTACATTTGGAAAAGAATCTATTAAGGCAGTAGAAACAGGTGAGAAGATGAGATTCTTCCCCAACAATTATTTTTTTTCCACTTACAATGTATAATTTTTCAGGTAAGAGTCAAGCGTGTGTGGGATTAATATACAAAGCCCTCTATAAATGAGGGCTTAAATATAAATTATAACGACGATTTTATTTCATCAACATAAGTTTTCTTGTCTGAGTAAAGTTTCCTGCTTGCATTTTATAAACATAAACTCCACTTGCAAGATCTCCGGCGTCGAATCTAACTTCATATGTACCCGGTGCTTTTTGTTCATTTACCAATGTAGCTACTTCATTACCAAGTACATCATACACTTTAAGTGAAACGAATTCACTTGTCGGAACGGTGAATTTAATTGATGTTGATGGATTGAATGGATTCGGGAAATTCTGCTCTAAATTAATATCACTGACTACAGCAACTTGTTCATTGTTTTCATCTATAACTTTGTCTAAAGCATTCTGAGCATCTCTACCAAATAATCGTGGTAATTCTACAACAGTTCCATTTGCTAAAACAGCGAACAATCCAAATGCCTCACCATTTTGGTTTGTTGTTGGATCTAAGAAACCAGAAGCAAAAACTACAGCTGAATTGCCACCGAGACCTCTTAAGTCTGCACTCCATACACCAACTACTGAGAAGTTTGGCCATGGAGTTGTGATAACAATCCAGTTTCTCCAGGCAGGAACTGAAACATAATTGCTGAGATCGCCATAAGAAACATTGGTTAAGTATATTCCAAGTCCCAAAATGTTAACAGTCGGTGCATCTGTAGATCCGTGAACTGCAAACAAATCAACTTTATTATTATTTTGTGATGTTTCCCTCGCGTCAGCTTTTGCAAATAACGTGAAGGAGATATCTCTTCCATTCGGATTTGGAGCAAAGCCTGAAGGATCAACTACTCCGTTTGCAACTGCGATGTATGTTCCACCATTAGCAAAGTTTACTACAAAGTTTTTAATCGTATCGTTTACTGATCCGCTAGTTGATGGTGCGACACCTATGTTTATATCAACACCTGCAGGAACATCAATAAACGGAGTAGCTGTTCTGAAAGCAAAGTTATCTAAAGCCAATGTTCCATTTAAGTAAACGTCAACAGCAGAAGCAATCGGGTCAGCTGCATTGTGAATAACCTGTAATCTTGCAAATGGAGCGACGGCTGGCAGTTCTACAACTATTCCATTTGGAAGAGCAGCAAACAAACCGAATGGAGCACCATTTTGATTACCAGAAGGATTTAAAAATCCCGAAGCAAATACTACTGCTGCACCACCGCCAAGTCCTGAAAGATCAGCTTCGAATGATGCAACTATTGTGTTGTTATCATCACCAGGAGTGATATCTAATATGTAAGTAGAAGCAGGTACTCTAATGTAATCAGTAAAATCACCATACGCTGCATTATCAACAAGTGTAGCTACATTTCTCGCAATAACATCAACTGTCGGTGCATCTGTTGATCCGTGAAGAACAACAAAATCAACTTTGCTTGAATACATTCCTGATTCACGGATGCCATCCTTAGCAAATATTGTGAAAGCTATATTTCTTCCATCAGGATTTGCTGTAAACTGTGAAGGATCAATCACACCATTCGCAACACCAATGTAGGTTTTTCCATTTTCAAAAGTAACAGGAAAATTCTTTATAGTATCATTTACTGAACCACTTGTGCCGGGTGCTATTCCAATATTTATCTCGACACCAGCAGGAACGTTTATGAATGGAGTAGCAGTTCTAAAACCAAAATTATCTAATGCTAAAGTTCCATTCAGATAAACATCAACTGAAGAAGCAATTGGATCAGCTGCGTTGTGAATTACCTGTAATCTTGCCATTGGCTGAACTAATGGAAATTCTACAATTGTTCCATTTGGTAATGCTGCAAATAATCCGAAAGCTGCACCATTCTGATTTGCTGCTGGATCAAGAAAACCTGAAGCAAAAACAACTGCTGCACCACCACCCAGACCATTAAGATTAGCTTCAAATTCTGCAACAACAATATTATTATTATTTCCGGGAGTAACTTTTAAGATATATTCGTCCGGGAATAATCTTTTATAATTTGTAATGTCGCCATACGAAGCATCATTGACTATTCTCATTCCACCTGAAAACCAACTATCCCCTTCTTCCACAAATTCTTCTTGAGCTTCCCGGGATATATCGGTAACTACGCTTGAATAAACACGATCTGCAATAACATCAACAGTCGGTGCATCTGTTGATCCGTGCACTACAACAAAATCAACTTTATTCCAGCTAACGCCCTGTTCACGGATGTTATCTTTTGCAAATAAAGTGAAGCTTATACTTTTTCCATCAGGGTTTGGACTAAACTGTGTCGGGTCTAAAACACCATTTGCAATCAGGACATACTTCTTATTTTTGTTTAAAGATGCCTGAAAATTTTTGATAGTATCATTTACTGAACCACTGTTTCCCGGCGCAATTCCTATGTTTAACAAGGTATTAGCCGGAATATCGATAAAAGGAGTTGCCGTTCTGAATTCAAAATTATCTATAGCCAGATCACCATTTACATAAACATCCACAACTGCTGCTAATGGATCGGCAGCATTATGAATTACCTGAAGTCGTGTAATTTGTTGTGAAAATAGGGGTGTAACCGAAAAAAGAATTACCAGGGATAAAAAAAGATTTTTCATTATTCCTCCGTTGTTTGAAATTGATTGATTTATGAACACAGCTATGAAAACACCAAGTTCAAATAAGTAGTTCCATAGATTCTATTTGAGCAAAAAAAAAGTTTATGGTCTCAATTTGAAGAATAGTTAATACAATATATTTTTTTCGTTGTGAACATTTTCTGATATTTAGAATAACAATTTTTCATTCGATGCAGACCAATCAGGATAAAATGTTTAGTTATGATGAGGATGCTGAAAATCGCTTCAGTGTTTTAAAAATAACTGCTCTTTGGGCTTTTAGTGAGGCCGCTTTCGGAGGAATTCTTCACGCACTCACAATTCCCTTGCGTGGTTTATTTATTTCATCTGCAGCAGTCCTTTTTATCTCACTCATCGCATTGTTTTCAAAAGACAGTAAAGAAATACTTAAGGCAACACTAATCGTTGTATTAATTAAGGCTGTCGTAAGTCCTCACTCCCCTCTTACTGCTTACTTAGCCGTTTCATTACAAGGTGTTTTGGGATTTTTATTATTCTCTACAAAATATTTTTACAAATTATCTGCTTTGCTGCTCGGACTTTTGGTTTTGTTCTTCTCAGGGCTGCAAAAAATCATTGTGCTAACAATCCTATTCGGTACTACACTGTGGGAGTCATTGGATATATTTATTAAACAGCTATCTTTTGAATTATTCAACATCACTCATCCCGATATAAATTATGGATACTTGTTAATTGCGGCGTACGTTCTGCTGCATTTGATTGCCGGATTGTTCATAGGGATTTATGCAGGCAGACTTCCTCAAAAAATTAATTTTTACAAAAGCATTGTTCCATCATCAATTGAATCAGAAAGTGTTGAAGAAATACCTCGAAAAGAAAAAAGTAAAAAGAAAAACTGGTTCCTACGTCCAACCGGCATTTTTGTTATTGTTGTTTCCGGAGGAGTTATAATTCTTTCCTATCTTACACCTGGACTGGAAGAGAACATTGCGATTTCAGTAGTTATAATGCTTGTCAGATCTGTTGTCATTACTTTTGTTTGGTACACTTTGCTTGTCCCGATCTCAAAAAAGTTCTTACAAAAGTTCGTTGCAAAAAGTAAATCGAAGTATTCAGCAGATTTAGATAAAATTATTTTAATGTTTCCAAAGTTTAAGAAAATCGTGAATTACTGCTGGAAGAATTCAGAGGATAAAAAAGGAATAAAGAGGATTCGGTATTTTTTATCTACATCTTTCTATTATTTATTATTAAGCGATTAATACATTTTGTCATTCCCGCGAAAGTGGGAATCTATTGATGTGTTTTTAGATTCTGGTTCTTCACTTCGCTTGACCGGAATGACAGTTTAAATAAATATTTTTGAGAACATTATTAAATTATTTATAAGGAAGAAAAAAATGACACAATTGCCAGATCGTTTTCTAAAATTTCAAAAAGATTTTCCGGAAATTGCTAAAGCTTACGAAGAGCTTGGCACGGCCGTACACAAAGCTGGTCCCTTAAACGAAAAATCTCGTGCTCTGATTAAACTTGCAATATCAACAGGAGCAGGATTGGAAGGTGCGGTTCACTCGCATACTCGCAAAGCAATTGAAGCGGGCTGTACGAGTGAAGAAATAAAACAGACTGTGATGCTGGCCCTTCCTACTATAGGTTTTCCGGCAACAATGGCTGCAATGAGCTGGATTGAAGATATCGTAGAGTAGAAAAAGTTTTTCTTTTTTCTATCTTAACAAAATCATTTTTTTGGACTCCTGATAATTACTGGAAATTAGAGTGTAAAAATAAACTCCACTTTTCTGTTCATTGGCATCCCATGTTACGGAGTGTTTACCAGCTGGTTTGTAATTGTCAACCAGTTTTGCCACTTCATTGCCAAGTACATCATAAACTTTAAGTGTTACAAATCCGCTTTCCTCAATTTGAAATCCAATTTGCGTGGTTGGATTAAATGGATTAGGATAATTCTGAAATAATTGGAAACCAGTCGGTGGCTGATTTGATTCCGTACTTACTGAAACCAGTGTAGTATCTTCAACTACCGTATTGTAACTATTAATGTTTAAATCGTTTACATTTTGAATAATTCCTGATGGCCATTGTATGATCGCAGAATCAATTTGCGATGCAGCACCTAAACCAAAATGAACCTGCAGATTCTGTCCGCAATACCCATTTTGACCAACTACTTTTCTCATCTGCCAGACAGGATTTCCTCCGATAACTGCTTTCATTTTTACAATAGCGCCTATCGCAGATCTATTTGAAATGACTCCTTCAAGATTCATCATTACCCAATTATTGCTTCCGCCATTATTATGAAAGAGAACATTGTTTTCACTTGCATTGTAACATCTTGCTTCAAATAAATCCAGCCAACCGTCGTTATCGTAATCGCCGAATGCTAATCCGTATGTCCAACCCGAATCTTGAACAGCAGCATCATTACTTTTTGTAAAAGTACCATCATTGTTATTGATGTAAAGAAGATTTGTGGTCTTTTGACTTGTGAACGCTTTTGATATAATTATATCAAGATCACCATCATTATCAATATCGCCGACAGAACTTCCAAACGAACTTGAGATATCGGTTGTGAATGGGGCCTCATTTAGTTTTGTGAATGTGCCATCTACATTATTTAAGTAAAGTTGATTACGTTGATTACCCCAATTAACGAGCAATACATCGAAATCCCCGTCATTATCAAAATCCTCCCAGTTGCTTCCAGCCGTGCTTCCACCATTCTGAAGTAGAGAAGGAACACTCGCGGATGAAAATGTATCGTCACCATTATTCAAATAAAGATTTTCATTTTGATTACTTTCGTTAGTAACAAAAATGTCTGGTAATCCATCATTATTAAAATCGATCCAATCAACATTTCTTGATTCAAATGTTTCAGTTAAAATACCCCCACTCAACTTTGTGAATGTTCCATCGCCATTATTTTTAAATAGAAAGTTTCTCAGATTTCCCCCGCTATTACATACGTACAAATCAATATAACCATCATTGTTGTAATCTCCCCAGGAACCGGTTTCTGAATAACTTGTTTCGGTAGTCATCAGTATTCCTTGTTGGAACGTAAAAGACTTATCACCGTTATTCAGATATAATAGATTTGGTTGTCCCCACCAGTTCGCAACAAATAAATCAAGATCGCCATCATTATCGATGTCTCCCCAACTACTTCCATCAGAAGCTTTTCCATCTTGAGTAATAGCAATGTTTGTAATCTTGGTGAATGTTCCATCGCCGTTATTTTCATAGAAGAAATTATTTTGTCCCGCCTGCGGGCCGTTTGTTACAAAAAGATCAATGTCTCCATCATTGTCATAATCAATCCAGTTGACTGCTCTTGAATCACCACCGTCATTGACCATTGGTCCGGAAGTGATTTTAGTAAATATTTGTGCCTGACTTGCTGTTACTACAGTGAAAATTAAGAAGACCAGTAATGATGTTCGCATATTTTTTCCTCGATTTTTAACCGAGAAGTTAAAATCAAAAATATTATGTGAGCAAGATTTTAGGATGACCGTTACAAATCCAGAGATAAACAGTCAATTATCAAGGATGAATTGCAAGAGATGCAAGTCGAAATGAATTGAGAACACTAATTATGTGTTATTTGAATTACAACATTTCCTTTTTTATGCCCTGCATCGACATATTTGTGAGCTTCAACAATTTTCTCCAATGGAAATGTCTTATCTATAACTGATTTGATTTTTCCTATCTCTGCAAGTTCAGTAATAAATTTCAAATCTTTAGTTCTTTCAACTGGTGATCTTAATCCAGTTGCCATTATCATTGCTTTCTTATTCCCAAACATTGCACTCATCAAAACAGAAGGAAAAACTTTAAGAGTAATCGCTGCCTGAAGGAATTTTCCATTCTGCTTAAGAGAATTTTTACAATATGAAAAACTGGTCTTCCCAACCAAATCAAAAATAATATCATATGTTTCACCGTTTTTCGTAAAATCATCTTTGGTATAATCAATTACTTTATCAGCACCGATTGATTTTACTAAATCTTTACTGGATGTACTGCAAACACCTGTCACCTCAGCACCAAAATAATCTGCAATCTGCACTGCTGCTGATCCAACACTACCTGATGCACCAATGATTAATACTTTGTTTCCTTTTTGAATTTTTCCTTTATCACGAAGAAAAGGCAAAGCGGTTAAAAAACCATCGCAGCAGGCAATAGCTTCCTCATAAGTTTTGTTAACAGGCATTTTTGCTAATGTTGCTTTTTCTTCAACAAGACAAATGTATTCCTGGTAACTACCAGCACCGGGAGTTGTCCCGTATACTTTATCACCAGGTTTAAATGATTTTACTTTGCTTCCAACCGTTTCAATTTCTCCAGCAAACTCGCTGCCCAATACCTGGTTTTTTGGTTTTGTTATTCCGGTAAACAATCTTGAAAATTTCGGTTTTCCCCTTCTGAAAACACAGTCAGTTGCGGTTACGGTTGAAGTGTGAACTCTTATCAATACTTCATTTTCTTTTGGGATTGGCTTTTCAATTTCTTTAAGATGAAGAACTTCGGGTGAACCATATTTTGAATAGACGACTGTTTTCATTACTTCCTTTGTATACAATACTTAAGATTTTTTTATATAGTTAACAATTTCAATCAAAATTATTTGAAATCGACTTTCAGTTTTCTGCCAAGCAATCCTTCAAGCGGCCAGTCACCAAAGTTGATTGCTTTTGCATATTCAATAGCTTTTTCAGGAGTAAAATTTTTATACTCAATTAAATAAGCTGCAAACATATGACTCGCACGACGTGCAACCGTACAATGGAGCAGAACTTTTCCCTCAGCATTCTCAACCGCGTCTGCAAATTTTTTAACGGCTTCGGGAGTATATGGATATTCATCTCCGCCCAATGGAATATAAATATAAATCATCCCAAGACTATCCACAACCGCTTGTTCATCAAAAGGAACATATTCTCTGTTTTCCATCTCCGAAGGCGTACGAAGATTTACTATCGTTGTAACACCTTCAGATTTTAATTTTGCAAATGAATCTTTGTCAGGCTGACCGCTTATAAAAAGATCATCAACCTTTGCAATCACTTCTCTGAAGCCTGTTTCATCCAGTTTAACAGGGAAAGAGACTGAATCCTGACAGAAGACTAACTCAGTAAGTAAAATAAAACTTAAAAGTAGAACTGATATTATTTTGTTCATAGCATTAATCCCGGTAATTGTTATTACAATATTTCAATCTTTATCACAAACAGCAACACTATTATTGAATTCACTCAATATTTTTTTAACAGAGTGCTTCGCACCGGGTGACAATGATTCAAGATAATGATCCTGAGCAAGAAATGAAATTTCCTTTTTCAGTTCCGGATGTTTATCTGCAATCTTGATTATCATTTTTAACGCGTTAACTCTTACTGAAGGCGATTTATCTATCTGTTCCCAGACATTCATACAAATATCAAAAAGAACGCCTTCATACTTTTCATCCAATTCCATCATCAGAAGAATTTTGAGAAGTTCCCGCTGATGGCCATCATTTTTATTCTTAACAACTTTTACAAATTTATTAATATGTTTCTTAATTCGCTTATCATTTTCTTCGATGACACTCCACAAAACAAAAGCTGCACGCCACGAATATGGCTGCTTATCTGCTAATGCAAGTTCAATTGCTTCATCAAAATACTCAGGATAAGAATTCATAAATGAAATCATTTCGCTTTTATTTGAGTTCAGCAGTTTCTGTTCTAATTCTGTTTCCAATGATTACATTTTTATTGTAATTATTTACTTGCAAAATTAAGAATGTTTGAGGACAGGATTTACTTTTTCCTCGCCTTAAAAAATCCCCACGTGACAACATCATTCAAGGAAGTCACGGTTGTACCGTGACTTGCTTCTGTCACGGATTCGTCCGTGACAGCCTGGGAAACAACAGTTGCTTTTCCAAGAAGATCAAACCCAAGATGAAGATAGAAATTAACATTTGATTCAACTTCTGTGTTGAGACTTAAACCTGCGCTTTTCGGATGTTCTGAAACTAATTCTTCCACTTTGTTGATTAGCTGACGAGCAAAACCTTTTCCCTGGTATGCATTTCTAACTCCAATCATATTCAAATGGTGATGAGGTTCTGTTGGAAGTAAACCGGAAGCCACGTTCCCGTAATTATCATAACGAGCTTTTTCTTTTGAGCCGAGTTCAGCCCAAAGTTTGTCACGAAGTTTGAACAACTCCGGTGGTGAAGGAATTTCTCCCGGCAATGTTACAGCCGCTGCTGCAACTAGTTTTTTTTCTGAATTGTAAATACCGAGCAAAGGTTCTTTTCTTAAAGCTCTTGCTGAAACAAAGAATGTAACAGCTTTGCGAAGCCGGTTATCGTAATCTTCTTTATCTCCGAGAACATATTTCATTACGGGGTAATCGTAGAAAGCTTCACATAATACGTCTGCGACTTCGGGGATGTTTTCTTTGTAAAGATTTTCTACTTTCATTGGAATTCAAAACTCAGTTATAATAGTGATCAATAAACCTCACTTATCAGATTTTCTATACTTCCCTGTTTTACGAATCATTTTCCAGCACTTAGTGCAAGTTACATCACGAATATTTTCTGTTGCAATATTTTCAACTTCTGCACGATGAGCAGCTTCACGGTCTCGGGGATTGCAAGCCACCATACTTTCCCCTGTAAGAAAATGTATTTCTTGCTTTGTACGTTTCCTACTAAACCTCGTCATTTATTTCTTCAATTCAAGGACTTCTGGCGGACCATATTTTGTGTAAGTGATTGCTTTCATAGGAGACTTACGAATGGATTGAGGCGCCGTTAATATATTTTAATATTACTTGAGAAGCATCATTTTTTTAGTAAAAATAAAATCTCTAGCTCTTAATTGATAAAAATAAATTCCACTTGCTAATTCCGTTGCATTAAACTCAACTTGATATTCGCCTGGAAATTTTTCTTCATCAACAAGGATTTTTACAGTTTCACCAAGCATATTAAATACTTTTATTGATACATTGGATAACTGAGGGATTGAAAATTTAATGATTGATGAACCATTAAATGGGTTAGGGAAATTTTGACTTAAAGAAAAAGTGTTGAGCACTGTTTTTTTTGGGTGATCATTAACATTTATATTAGGATCATACTCTTTAGCTCCTAAATCAGGTAATAACCCATAATAAGGTGAGATATTAATTGAATCAGGAATAACCACTATTGTATCAAGTACACTAAACTGACATCCTAATGAATATATTTTTTTTAATCCTCTATCTATTGCAGGTGAACTACTTTTCAAGTAACAATTGACCGAGTCAAGGAACTCCGGATCGACTATTATTGGATTAGTATTTCCATAAACAATACTACTGTCTTGGGGATTATTAATATAATATGTTAAATAAGGATCACCTCGATAGGATAAATTGCTATCCACATACGTAATATTTTGTCCCTGGAGAAAATTGCTATAATCAAGATTTATATCCCACCCCCACTGCATATAGAAAATATTATTAAAAAAACTCATCCTATTATTCACGTTTGAACTGACACTAAATCCTCCGCCTCCTTCTAATATAGTATTATTGTAAGCAACTAGCGTATCACCATATCCGCAGTGTATAGCTGCACGAAATTTCCCTTGGATTATATTCCTCGATAAAATAGCAAAGCTGCCACCATAGATACCAAATCCATCGTTATAGTATTCATCATCTGTAGAAATTAATTTATTTCCCTCAACAATAGCTAAACTGTTACTAAATAATATTGCTGATCCGAATGCATCTGCATAAATAGTATTATTCTTAAGATTGATTAAACAGTTATGAAATGTAACTTCATTAGATAAATGTTCGAAATAGGAATTTTTAATTTCAAAGATAGAGTTCCCTGAATCTGCAAAATAAGATGAGTCAAAATGGCAATTATTTACCGATCCCTTAGAATGGTCCAATGATACAGATGAAAGATATGAATTTAATATCTCGGAATTTGAGTACTTACCGACATAAATTGATAGTAGACTACAATTCTCGAGTATTGAATTCGAGTAATACTGATTTATATATGTCATATTCGAATGGTTACAATCAAGTTGCAATATATTATTTACAAAACTTGAGTCAATATTACCCCAGATAGTAAGTTGCACCTGATTGAAATTTATCGGATGAATTTCTGAGCCGCTACATTGGAGCTTTCCTCTGACAATTAGTGTTGAATAATTATTTGTAGTTAATGTTACCCCTTCATTTAAGGTTAATTCTTTATTTCGAGGAACTAAGACATTTTCATAGAAAGGTTCTGATAACTGTGAAGCATTAAAGACACCGAATAGGAGATTAAAACCAACAACAAGATAGTTTTGACCGTTGGATATATTCAAAATTTCAAATTCTACATAATCTGAACCATGAAACGGTTCAGAAAAATTCAATTTTGTAAATAATGTATCATCATCAAAAATTTTATAAATATTTATATGACTAATAATTTCTTCAACTTTAAATTGTGTTGTGTCAACATACAAACGCAATATTACTCCCCAATTAAAATTTATAGTAGCCAGAGTTCGGAGAGAAAAGTGAAGAGGTTGGTTTAAGCTATAGTTAAACCCACCTGCTGAGGGTGGTAACAAATAGTTATTATTAACAGATACATCGATAGTATCGTTTTGACCTATGATGGGATTATCCGGCCAAAATATTTTAGCAACTAGCCAACCTTCATTATATATGCTAACTGAATCAGCTTGATTTGTTATATAAATACTTTGAGTTTGAGCAAACTTTAGAGAAGGAATACTTAATATTAAAATTAATACAATTTTTATGAATGCCTTCATTTTAACAGATGTATTGTTAAAGTATTCAATTTCAAGATTTCATTCCTAATAATTTTCACCAGGAATTATTTTAAGATTGGCCCCATCTATGCAGTGTAAGATTCATCGATTCTCCCTAACGATAACCATTTTCGGAAACTCCTCCCATATTTGCAATCGAAACTTAGGTTACTCTACAATCAGATTCAAGGAATGTTTTCTTTATAACCAAAAAGGGCATCGTGGTGATGCCCTTCATCTTATACGCGCAAAGTCAAATTTTTCTCATTCATCTCCACTTTGCAGTAGTTCTATTCCCTTTTCAGTAGTAATATATTTTTGTTTAGAGCTTTGCGGCTTATCAGGTATTGTCATAGAAAGCAACTCCATTTCCAACATCGGATTAATGAATTTCTTCTTAAACTTTGTTCTGTCTTTCCAATCAAATGTATTCATCAAAGCGGTTATTGGTTGTTCATTTTCACATAACCGAAGTATTTCCTCGACTTGGTGCCGACTTAGTGCCGACTTAGTGCTGACTTGGTCCCAACTTAGGTCCAACTTAGGCCCAAGTTGGACCCGACTTCGTTCCTTTTCAATTTCAATTAAAAAGTAAGAATTAATTTTAAAAGAAGTCTTGAAATACGAACGATCGTCATCAGTTTCAAAAATTGGTTTTGGAGATTTGTTCCGTTTCATGGCATTGATAATGGTAGGAATGCCCGTAGCTCTGCCTTCAGTAAGATGAAGCTCTTTAAGGAATTCTCCAATTCTTCTGTTTCTATATTTACGTACATCAAATAGGTTCTTCTTTAACTTTTCTTTATCGAGTGGAGGAAGCGGTCCCGGAAAACTGATAATATCCAATCTTGAAAGATAAATTCGAACTTCAATAGTAGAATCGTTGTCATAGCCACGATGATATACTGCATTGCAAAGGGCTTCTTCCAAAGCATCGTAAGGATAATTATAAAATCGATCTGCTTCTGCTTTCTTAGCAGATTTAACAACCTTTTCTTTAACAATCATGTCTTTTAGATAATCAAGTGCTCTCCGAAGCTGATGATGCAGATTACCCTCAAATATTTTTTCAGTATAATTTGAACCCGATTCATCGCTGAATGATATTACTTCAATTTTTGCAGAAGGAAAAACTGCCTGGGTATTCTTTGCAAAGAAAAGGAGTCCCGCATTTTTAGGTAATAAATATTCGTTGGCTCCTTCTGCAATGTTCATTCTTCTCGTGATCTCATTTATAGTCAACTTTGGTAATTCGTATTCAAGATCACTATTTACTTCATTGAGGTAAGTCTTGATTGCGGATAAATCGAATTCATTTATTTGATAGTTATGGTTAACCTGGTCATCAAAAGGTATTTGGTTAGCCATTAAAATTAGTTCTCGTTCTTCATCTCTGGTTGGCTGAACTGTTGATGAGAATCGTCGGATATAATAAAAGTAATTCGGATTTTGTCCCAAACTATCAGGAGCTTTATACGGGCGATTACTCCCACCCGGACACCAAATGATTATAATTTTCTTCCCCTGAAAATCAACAGGTTCTACAATCGGGAAATAATTAGGAATAATTTTTCTACAGTATTGATTTAAATTTTGTTGAATCGAATCAATCTGGTTTAACTGTAAACCTGTGGGTGGAAGTACTGGTAGTCCGTTATTTTCAGCAATTCCGAGAATTATATATCCGCCTCCCCAATTATTAAAATCATTGGAGAAAGCACATATGGTTCGAATTAATCGTTCGGGATGAAATCCCTCCCGGAATTCAATTCTTTCCCATTCAACAGTTTTCCCAGTGATTAATCCATCTATATTTATTGGCAGAGGCATTTTTATTTGAAATTTTCCTATTGATAATTATTGTCTGATATTTCTACGGATGATTCATTACAAATTTATGAATAACTAACTAAAAGATATAAGAACGTATTTACATTCCTTAATTGAAAAGGAATTCTAGCATTGCTCAGTCATCATAAAAATATTTTATGCTTTAAAACCAAAAAGGGCATCGTGGAGATGCCATCAAATCACAAGGAAGTCACGGTCGTACCGTGACTTGATTCTGCTGTCACGGAGTCGTCCGTGACAGCTGAGATATTCTTACTTCACATCAAATCGGTCAAGGTTCATAACTTTATTCCAGGCAGCAACGAAGTCCTTAACGAATTTTCCTTTTGCATCATCCTGTGCATACACTTCTGCCAGTGCGCGCAATTGCGAGTTTGAACCGAAGATCAAATCAACTCGCGTTCCCGTCCATTTAACTTTTCCTGTCTTACGATCTTTACCTTCAAACATATCGCCTTTATCAGATACAGGTTTCCAGACTGTATTCATATCAAGCAAGTTTACAAAGAAATCGTTTGTCAGCTTACCTACTTCATCTGTAAACACACCATGTTTTGAATTATTAAAGTTTGCACCTAGTACGCGCATTCCACCAACAAGCACTGTCATCTCAGGTGCGCTTAAAGTAAGGAGCTGAGCTTTATCAACCAGCATTTCTTCTGCTGTCACAGTGTATGCTCTTTTCTGATAGTTACGGAAACCGTCTGCTTCTGGTTCCATATATTCAAATGATTCAATATCAGTCTGAGCTTGCGATGCATCCATTCGTCCAGGTGTAAATGGAACTTCAACTTTGTGTCCTGCTTCTTTTGCCGCAGCTTCAACGGCAGCACATCCACCCAACACTATGAGATCAGCCAGAGAAACTTTCTTACCGTCTTTACGATTGTTAAATTCTTTCTGAATACCTTTCAATACTTTCAGAACTTTATCAAGCTGTTTCGGTTGGTTCACTTCCCAGTTCATTTGCGGTTCTAATCTTATGCGGGCACCGTTAGCTCCGCCACGCATATCCGAACCACGGAAAGTAGATGCTGCAGACCATGCAGTGTAAACCAGTTCTGAAGTCGATAGTCCTGAATTCAGAATTTTCTTTTTCAATCCATCTATATCTTTTTTATTAACTAACTTGTGATTGACTGCTGGAACCGGATCCTGCCAGATTAAATTTTCTTTTGGAACTTCCGGTCCGAGGTAACGAGCTTTCGGTCCCATATCGCGGTGAGTAAGTTTAAACCATGCTCTTGCAAATGCATCAGCAAAAGCTTTTGGATCTTTGTGGAATCTTCTGGAAATAGGTTCATAAATCGGATCGAAGCGCAAAGACATATCAGCGGTTGTCATCGTTGGCGGATGTTTCTTTGATGGATCGTGTGCATCGGGAATCATATGCTCCGGCTTTACATCTTTTGCTTGCCACTGCCAAGCACCTGCAGGACTTTTAACTTTTTCCCACTCGTAACCAAAAAGCATATCGAAGTAACCCATGTCCCATTTAGTAGGATTCGGTTTCCATGCACCTTCTAGACCGCTTGTGGTTTGGTGTACGCCCTTGCCAGTTCCAAATTTGTTTATCCATCCTAAACCCTGCAATTCAATTGGTGCTGCTTCCGGTTCCGGACCAACCAATTTCGGATCACCCGCACCGTGCATTTTACCGAATGTATGCCCACCAGCAGTTAGCGCAACAGTTTCCTCATCATTCATCGCCATACGCTTAAATGTCTCGCGAACATCACGACCTGAAGCCACAGGATCAGGATTTCCATCAGGTCCTTCAGGATTCACATAAATCAATCCCATCTGAACTGCTGCCAGAGGATTTTCCAGTTCACGTTCACCGGAGTAACGGCTCATAGGTTTATCACTGGTGGCTAACCATTCCTTTTCAGCACCCCAGTAAATATCTTCTTCAGGTTGATAGATGTCTTCACGTCCGCCACCGAAACCAAAAGTTTTAAATCCCATTGATTCAAGTGCAGCGTTGCCAGCTAATATCAACAAGTCAGCCCAGGAAATTTTGTTTCCATATTTTTGTTTGATAGGCCAGAGCAGTCGTCGTGCTTTGTCTAAGTTGCCATTGTCAGGCCAACTGTTTACAGGCGCAAAACGCTGGTTGCCTGTTCCACCGCCGCCGCGTCCATCAGCTGTGCGATAAGTTCCGGCACTATGCCAGGACATACGAATAAAAAGTCCGCCATAATGACCCCAATCTGCCGGCCACCAATCCTGTGAGTTGGTCATCAATGCATAAAGATCTTTCTTGAGAGCTTTGTAATCAATCTTGCTGAATTCTTTTGCATAGTCAAATTTGGATCCCAATGGATTGGAGGCCGGATGGTGCTGGTGAAGTATTCCAAGGTTCAATTGCTTCGGCCACCATTCTTTATTTGATGTTCCCCTGCCGAAAGAAGTTCTTCCGGTTACGGGGCATTTGCTTTCATCACTCATAATATTTCTCCTGATGTATTAAAGGTTAATAGTTATTTAATTATTCTTATTGTTATTAAATGTACCGATTATCTGAAGTTTAATATCTTTCACTTTAAAATTGGGAATTTTCTTTTTCCTGAAATAATCTTCAAGCATATCGTTTAGCTGATTATCAAAGAAATCTTCTATCCGTTCAGTATCTTCACAATACAGATGATGATGTTTGTCAAGTATGGCATCGTACCTCATAACGTCTTGTTCTGTCTTTACTTTTTTGACCAATCCTTTTTCGACAAATGTTTCAAGAGTTTTGTAAATCGTTCCAACAGCTATGTTCGGATGATTTTTAATAACATATTCTTTGATCTTATCAGCGGTGGGATGATTCTTTAAATTGTTTAATGCTTCAAGAACAGCGACCCTCTGCGGAGTGACTTTTAAATTGCTGTCTTTCAAGTCAATGCCGTGTTTTTCTTTTTTCATAGATAAAAATTATTAGATAGGAATTATTCTTATCTAAAATAAATTTTTATTTACTGAATATCAAGTCTGTTTAAATGAAAATATAGAATTGCCAATAATAACAGGAAAATAAAAAGAGCATCGTAGTGATGCTCTTTGGAAGAAAATATCTTTAGTTTCTTCGTCCGGCAGATGGCGAACTCAAAATGACAAGGACGTAATTATTGCACAAAACTGAAAGCGTAACCAATTTCAACTTGCCATTGTTTCATAGCAATTTCGATTGTCTGTTGGTTCGGAGCCTCAAGCGGATTTGCACCTGTAACACTGTTATCAAGAGCATACATAAATGCTAAGCTTAATTCGTGCTGGGTTCCTAAATGTTTTGTGAACCCTGCTGTGATATGATTCTGAATAACAGCCGGAGCTAATATATTGAACATAACTTCAGTGTCCGGAATAGGATTTTCATTATATGAGTATCCAGCCATAAAATCCCAACCGCAAAAGCCTGTATACATAACACCAAACTTGACAGCAAGAATATCTTTCCATCCAAATCCTGCACCTTCATCATTACCGAGCTGGCTATTCATAATGTTCGGCATAAAAGGATTACCAACAGATTTAATTGAACTGTATAAAATTTGTTTAACATCAAGAAGAAGGTTCCAATCCTTTGCCGGCATAACAGCAACACCTGCTGTCCAGCTTGCTGGAACATCAAAATCACCCTGCTCAGCAAATAAACCGGCATACCTGTCAAACTCACTCATCATCATACTCGTCTGCAATGCTGCTCCAAGTCTCAACCATTCAGTTAATTGTCCCTGGTAACCGAGTTTAAATCCAAATCCGGTTGAAGTGGATTTTACATTTCCGCTTAAGTTTTCGAGACTGCTTGAAAAAGGTGCGAATGAAGCAACTCCCTGAGCTGTGAATCTCTGCCATCCAAAAATTACTGAAGCACCTAATGAATGATTTTTTATAAACTCGATTGCATAACTTCCGCTTGCAAACATCTGTTCAAGATTTACACCTGTGTTTGGTGAAGTCTGTTCGTAAAATGTTTGTGTCGGATAATCTGTGTTCATTCCACCGTTACCGTAAATGGAAAGTGCTATTGCCATATTATCAGCAACTTTCATATTTCCACCAAGCGTTGGAAAGAAGAACATTGTCTTATCACTTTCGATTTGTCCCGGAGTTAATCCGAATGTCCCTTCGAATCCGCTTGGATTACCGGTGATGGTATAATCTCTCATCGGACTAAACAGAGAAAGATTTATTTCGAACTGATCATTTAGATTAACGATTGATGCAGGATTGTTAATTGCGCCGAGAGAACTTAAAGATACAGCAATACCAGAACCAGCAAGTGCAGAATATTTAATTCCGTAACCGTGACGATAATAGCCATCAGTTGCGAATGATGTTTGAACCAATATTCCAAACAGTAATACGAGAACAACAATTGGTTTTTTCATTTTTTCCCTTTTTGATTTTTAGAATGTGTTTATGAATAAGAACGAACTATTTTTTCAAAGAGACACACTTCGACAGGCTCAGTGTGACAGCTAACACCCTTC
>JACZKK010000010.1 GCA_014860115.1 Ignavibacteriaceae bacterium | reverse complement strand
CCTTGAAGAAGCAGGCGGTGCAGTTTATCTCTCCAAGCTTTCGCAGAACATTCCCTCAGCAGCAAATATTGAATACCACGCAAAGATAATTCTGGAGAAACAGATTCTTCGTGGCTTAATTACAAGTGCTCACGAAATAGCAAAAAATGCTTATGAAGGTTCAGCCGATGCATTCGATATTCTCGATGATGCTGAAAGAAGAATATTTGATATAACCGAAAGCCATCTTACAAAATCTTACCAGGGAATGGATAAAGCAGTAAGAGAAGCGATGGAATATATCGAGACCATTCACTCATCAACTCAACAGCGGTTTTCTGTACCGACAGGATTTTTCGAGTTGGATGAAATTCTCGGCGGACTTCAAAAATCAGATTTAATAATTCTTGCTGCACGTCCCTCGATTGGTAAAACTGCTTTAGCATTATCAATCGCGCGTAATGCCGCGATAGATCACAAAGTACCTGTTGGAATATTCAGTCTTGAAATGGCAACAATGCAGCTTATCATCAGAATGATTTGTGCTGAAGCAAGAATCAATGCACATCTTGTTCGAACAGGAAAGCTTCCGCATTCAGAAGGTCCGAAGCTGAGTAAAACAGTTCATAAGCTTACTGATGCACCAATTTATGTTGATGATACTCCAGCTTCAACCGTTCTTGAAATAAGAGCTAAAGCAAGAAGATTGAAAGCTGAAAAAGGTATTGGACTTATTATAATTGATTATCTACAGCTTATGACTGGTCCTGCAAAAGCGGAATCACGTGAAAGAGAAATTTCTCACATATCACGTTCACTCAAGTCATTGGCGAAAGAACTGAACATTCCTGTGATGGCTCTTGCTCAGCTTAACAGAGCAGTAGAAGCAAGATCAGACAAAAGGCCGCAGCTTTCTGACCTCAGAGAATCTGGTTCCATTGAGCAGGATGCTGATGTTGTAATGTTTCTCAACAGACCAGAATATTATGGAATTGAAAAAGATGAAAACGGTGAGTCGCTTGAAGGAGTTGCGGAGGTGATAGTTGGAAAACAGAGAAATGGTCCCACAGGAATGGTAAAGCTCGCATTTGTGAAAGAATACGCACGCTTCGAGAATCTTGCACATGCTCGTCAGATTGAAGAGTTCGCATCACTTCCTGCTGATGAAGATATTATCTAATCAATTAAAAATTAACAATTAAAAATTAAAAATTGATTCGAATCTTTATCATCTTCAGTTTTCTATTTCTTAATTGTTCAATCATTTTTGCACAAGTTTTTTCTGAAAATGATGTTGAAATTTGTACTGCAAAGTTTGAATTTGCGGTCGATATAAATCTTTCAGAGAGACCAATCAGCGATGTAATAGTTGGTGTTGGAAAAAGTTTTATCGGAACAGAATATCTTTCTTACGGTCTTGAAAAAGATGGCGATGAACAACTTGTCATAAATCTCACTGGACTTGATTGCACAACCTTTCTTGAAAATTCTCTTGTTCTTGCACGATGTATTAAAGCTGGTAAAACTTCCTTTGAAGACTATATGAATGAGCTTCAACAGATTCGTTATAGAGATGGGGTCATTGATCAATATCCATCGCGTCTTCACTATTTTTCTGATTGGATTTATGACAATGCCAAGAAGGGAGTTGTGAAAGATGTTACGGAAGAGATTGGTGGGAAGAAGATAAAGTTCAAAGTTCATTTTATGTCAACCCACACTGATAGTTACAAGCATCTCAAAGAAAATCCAGATTTCATTCCGATCATCGAAAAACAGGAAAAAGAAATAAGCTGCAGAGAATATTATTTTATTCCGAAAGCAGAATTGAAATCGAAAGAAGATCAAATTCAAAACGGAGATATGATAGCAATTACCACAACTGTTGAGGGATTGGATATTGGTCACATTGGAATTGCTGTAAAAATGGATGATGGAAGAATTCATTTACTTCATGCACCAACCGAGAATACAAAAGTTCAAATCACTGAGCACCCACTCTCAGATTATTTGATGAAATATAAAAGACATTCTGGCGCAATTGTGTTAAGAGCTTTGGAGCCGAGTAACTTACCTGACTAATTCTATCGAATTAATTTTAAAATATATCCTTCTATGGTTTGAATTTTAATTCATGCATTCGTGGCTGCTACTTGAACCATGAATTCACGAATATTTTCCTCAATGCTTCTTGATTTTAATCCGAGTGACTGAAGTTTTTCAGTATTCAAAGATACGTCTTGGACTTTTGGAAAGTTTGGAATCTCATCCATCGTAATTTTTTGAAGTAGATTTTTATCGAAGCCAGCGATTGAACAAAGCATTTCTCCGAGCTCAAATCTTGAAACCCTTTGTGTTCCTCCGAGATTTATAGTTTCTTTATTAAAATCTTTTCCTATTAAATCTGTAATTATAAATGAGGAATCGGTTAGAGAAATTGGAGTTCGGAATTGGTCAATAAATAGTTTAACCAGTTTATTGTTTTTCAGATCATCTAACATATTTTGAAAATGACAGCGAGAATGATTTAAACCGAAACCATATAGTAATGCTGTTCTGAGTATTAAAAAGTTATCAGTTGATTCTCTCACTTTTATCTCACCAACAAGTTTTGTCTCGGCATACAGTGAAACAGGGATTAACTTTGCATTTTCTTTCAAAAATGAACCTCTGTATCCGGCATAAACAAGATCTGTAGAAATGTAAATAAGTTTAGCTCTGTGCTTTTCACAGAGCTGTGCAATATTTTTTGTTGCTGTTACATTAATTTCGAAATATTCTTTAGCAGTTTGATTCACTGTTGGGACCGGATTTGTAATCGCGGCAGTATGAATAACAATTTCTGGTTTAACTGCATCAAAAATAACTCGTAGTTTATTTTCATTTAGGATATCAATTATTGAAGATTGGAATTTTTTACAATTGCCCGTGTTATTTCGGTAGGTTGTATAAATGTTGAACTTCTTCGAAACAGCTATATTTAGATACTGCCCAAGCAGTCCGTTTCCACCTGTGATTAGAACGTTTTTCATTGAGTATACCGAATTAGTGACTTATTCTTTTTTCAATCAATTAATAGATTTAAGAAGATTAAATTTGTTATCATCCATTCTTTGGAATTACTTCAAGCCTTTGGTAAATTTATAAATTATTTAACAGAATTATATGTATAAAAAAATAATATTAAGCACTTTAATCCTTTTAAGTTCAGTGGTTTATGGCCAATCAGGCCAGTTCTTTGACGCACCATTTGGTGGAGGCATCGGCTATGTTCCTGCATGGTATGTACCGAACATTGATCCAATTAACTCACAACTTAAAGAAATCGAAATGTCCGAACTATCAAGCAGTGGATTCTATTCATCCGGTATTGCCGGTTTCCTTTATGTAGGATTTGTGAAGAATTTAAGGGTTGGTGGAATGGGATATGGTGGTTCACTTTCAACTTCTGATGAAAATAGAGAAGTTGTTTATAATTTGGGTGGTGGTGGTGTGACATTAGAATATACATTACCGTTTATTAAAGATCTTGGTGTTTCCGTCGGCGCAGCAATTGGTGCGGGAAATTTAGAACTTGATATGTATAGAAACTCAGGAGAATTTACCTGGGAAAGTACCTGGGAAGAATTATCCGACCCCAATATCCCATCTGAGAGTTATAACCGCAAATTGGAAAACAGTTTTTGGATGATTACACCAACAATAAATCTTGATTACCCTATTTATAGGTTTATTTCTTTAAGACTTGGATTTGGGTATCAGTTTACATTTGCAGATAAGTGGACTGCTGATAACGGTCAGCCTGTATCTAATATACCTTCCGATTTAAATAGCAATTCATTTTTTATTCAATCTGGCATCTTTATAGGATTTTTCTCGTTTTAATTATGAAAAGAATTTTAGTAACTGGTGGCGCTGGTTTTATTGGCAGCAATTTCATTAACTACATACTCAGCAGCCGAAAAGATATCTTCATAGTTAATCTTGATAAGTTAACTTATGCCGGTAATCTTCAAAATCTGAAAAGTGTAGAAAAACATCCTAACTATGCTTTTGTTAAGGGTGATATTGTAAACGATGAATTGGTGAGTTATCTATTTCAAAAATATGAGATTACTCAAGTTATTAACTTTGCTGCTGAATCACACGTTGATAGAAGTATTCTTGGCTCAGAAATTTTCTTTAGGACAAATGTAATTGGAACGAATGTTCTTCTTGAAAATGCAAAACGATTTGGTGTTGAAAAGTTTATTCAGATATCTACTGATGAAGTATACGGCAGCCTCGGACCTGAAGGACAATTTGAGGAGACGACTCCAATACAGCCTAACAGCCCTTATGCAGCAAGCAAAGCTGCTGCTGATATGATGGCACTTGCTTTTCATCATACCTATCACGTTCCTGTGGTAATTACAAGATGTTCAAACAATTATGGTCCGTACCAATTCCCTGAAAAACTTATTCCGTTAATGATCATTAACTCATTAAATAATAAAAAGCTTCCGGTTTATGGTGATGGTATGAATGTTCGTGATTGGATATATGTAATTGATCATAACAAAGCAGTTGAACTAGTTCTAGATAGGGGCAAAGTCGGTGAAGTTTATAATGTTGGAGCCAATACTGAAAAACCAAACATTGAAATAGTAAAACTCCTTCTTAAACATACTGGTAAAACAGAAGATTTGATTGAATATGTTAAGGACAGACCGGGACACGACAAGAGGTACGCAATCAATTCAACTAAAATTCAAAAAGAACTGGGGTGGGAAGTTGAGCATTCTTTTGAAAGTGCTATACAGGATACTATTAAATGGTACATAGATAATCAAAAATGGTGGAAAGAGATTATATCAGGCGACTATCAAAATTATTATAAATTACAGTATTCTTCCAAGTCAATAAAGGAATAATGAGGTTAATGAAGATGAACATAAAAGCTTTACTTTGTTTTTCATTATTATTCTTTTTAACCGCATACCCGCAATTTTCGCAAGAGAAGAATGTTAAATCTGATCTCATGGGTGCTGGTGCAATAAGTGTAACTATTGGTGGCAACTTCCCACTTAACGGAACATTCCCTGCTTTTATAACAGAGAGGGTTGATGAGTTTGTTTCAAGAATGTATGCTCAAGCTGTGGATTTAACTTTAAAGGTAATTTCTGATCCGGTGATATATAGAAAACTTAAAGAGGAATTATCAAATTATGCACTCAGAGGGATTAAACTTAAACGAACTTCTGGTGAAGAGTTAATTTTAGATTTACAAAAATTTAGACTTCATGGTGATTTTACAAATAATCCATATCTAAAAAATGATGACGTTATTATTTTCCCCACTAATGACATAAGCAGAAATTTCTTTTCTGTTTCGGGTGTAGTTAATAATGGCGGAATATTCTTATTTCTGGAAGGCGATAAATTAGGAGACGCACTCGAACTTGTTGATGGAATTAATCCCGCTTACGAAAATGTTGATAGCGTTGAAGTATCAAGATTATCTTATGATGGACAGACAGAGACAATTTTAAAAATTAAAATAGATAAAAATTATCCAATACAGCGAGGAGATAGATTTAGATTCATCGCTCCAGAAAATCAACGAAGAAACTTTGCTGTTTCTGTGATAGGCGAAGTTAATATTCCTGGTTTTGTTCCAATCACTAAAAACAACACTACTTTATACAAGGTTATTCAATCTTGCGGAGGTTTTACTCCACAAGCATCATTAAAAAGAGCAAGAGTTTTTTCAAAAAATAGTTTGGCAATACTGTTAGAAAAGCAATATAATATAAAACTTGACGAGCAGGCTGATCTTGAGGACCCAAGATTTAGAAATACGATACTAAATCTTGAATTAGCTTTGATGTATAGAATGTCAAATGTAGTTATAGAAGACACAAATTATTTCAACCTTGAAAATCAGCTTAGAGTTTTAATTGAGGGCAGCTCTCTTGATTTCAGAAAAATCGAAGATCCATCGTCAGATATTGCTAATTATATAGTGCAAAATGGAGATATAATAGTCATTCCACAAATTCAGAATTCTGTGTATGTGTTCGGACAAGTTTTAAGACCAGGTCATGTTACTTTTATTGAAGGAAAGGATTACAATTATTATGTTAATGTAGCTAGCGGTTTAGGTGAGCTTGCTGTAGAAGATGATATTATGGTGATTAAAGCTGGATCGCGAGCCTGGATTTCTCCACTAAGGGAAAATGTAGAGATAGAAGAAGGTGACTATATTTATGTGCCAAAGGAAAACCTTAGAAGTTTTAGATCATATGTATTTGAATATTCAGTTTACGTGAGTCTTTTGGCTAGTATAGCCGCTATATTGTTATCCCTCGTTACAATTTTAAATAATTAAACTGACTTGACTTTGAAAGATTAAAGGATATATTTGGGCTCCATGTTTAGATGTTCTTTTGATTTGATAGATATTTTAATGATAAGATTTTATTAATTTTTTTCATTCCAAATTTGACTTTATTAAATAAAGAGATTAAATTTACAGCCCTTCATTTCTGAAGGTTTTATTTTGTTCTTTGAAAGAGTGAGTGCGTTTAATCTGTTAATTAAACGGTTTCAACATAAGCGTACAAATACACGCCAGATTACAAAAGTATTAAACTCTACTACGGAGAGTTTGATCCTGGCTCAGGACGAACGCTGGCGGCGTGCTTAACACATGCAAGTCTACGAGAATAAGGTAGCAATATCTTTAGTAAAGTGGCGCACGGGTGAGTAACACGTAAGTAACCTACCTTTAGATTTGGAATAACCCCGAGAAATCGGGGCTAATACCGAATGATGCAGCGGCACCACATGGTGATGTTGTTAAAGTCTATATGACGTCTAAAGATGGGCTTGCGTCTGATTAGCTAGTTGGTGAGGTAATGGCTCACCAAGGCTACGATCAGTAGCTGGTCTGAGAGGATGATCAGCCACACTGGAACTGAGACACGGTCCAGACTCCTACGGGAGGCAGCAGTGAGGAATATTGGGCAATGCCCGGAAGGGTGACCCAGCAACGCCGCGTGGAGGATGAATGTCGTAAGATTGTAAACTCCTGTTAGAGGGGAAGAATAATTCCGATCGACTCGGAAATTGACTGTACCCTCAGAGAAAGCCCCGGCTAACTACGTGCCAGCAGCCGCGGTAATACGTAGGGGGCAAGCGTTGTCCGGATTTACTGGGTGTAAAGGGCGCGCAGGTGGGTTGACAAGTCAGAGGTGAAATCCTACAGCTTAACTGTAGAACTGCCTTTGAGACTGTCAATCTTGAGTACGGAAGAGAGAGATGGAATTCCAGGTGTAGTGGTGAAATACGTAGATATCTGGAAGAACACCAGTGGCGAAGGCGGTCTCTTGGTCCAATACTGACACTAAGGCGCGAAAGCGTGGGGAGCAAACAGGATTAGATACCCTGGTAGTCCACGCTGTAAACGATGAATACTAGGTGTCGGGCTGAAAGGTTCGGTACCGAAGCTAACGCATTAAGTATTCCACCTGGGGAGTACGATCGCAAGGTTGAAACTCAAAGGAATTGACGGGGGCCCGCACAAGCAGTGGAGCATGTGGTT
>JACZKK010000109.1 GCA_014860115.1 Ignavibacteriaceae bacterium | reverse complement strand
TAATTAAACTCTCTCTGTATCTCTCTCTTACAAAGAGAGAGAATTATAGTCACGATAAAACTGTTCATTTAATTTTTTGTCAACTCTGAAAATTCCAGTTTACTGCTCCAAAAAGCCCTTCTCTTTTTAAGAGAAGGGTTGGGATGAGTTCCATTTAAGATAGTGCTAATATTCATTTCACAATCTCATTTATCCATTCCGGGTACGGAGCAGATAACTGCGGTGTTCGTGCAAACGGGGTTGATGTTAAGCTGTTAACTTTTCCGTGTGGTGTTTCCCGATGACAATCCCAGCAGTAACCTTCACCATATTCCTGTATTGACTGAGCACTTATTGCTCTTACTGATATCGGATGTATCTGGTCTGAGTGGCATCGGATACAATTTTTCTGTACTGCATTTCTTCCAGCTTCATGAATTCTTATTACCTGCGGCTCCAGTCTGAATGTAAACATATACGAATGTCGTAAGCCATCAGAGGCTTTGAAAAAGTATTTTTCAAAAATATTATTTTGAGGAACGTGACAATCATTGCAAACTGTAAATCTTCCGTGACTGCTATTTTGCCAGGTTGCAAATTGCGGAGCCATGACATGACAGTTTACACAGGCAACCGGATCATCAGATAGATATGAAGTTGCCCTGCCAATGTGAAGTGTAAACAGAACCAGACCGATAAATATTCCAAGCAGAATTACAACCACAAAACGCCAGGTAGCCGGAGGTGCGAATGTTTTCAGAAATTTTATTAATTCCATCTAGACTTTTCTAATTCTTGAGGCTTTCAATTTTTCTGATAAGTCGTTGAGTTCAGCTTCGGATAAGTTTTTTTCAATCTCAACAAATAATTCGCGTTCCTCTTTGCGAATGTGTTTTTCCAGAATTTGTCCAAGTTCATCAAGAATGTATTCTAGTTCTTGTGTTTTATCCAATTCATTCACTAATGATTCCATTTTCCTGTGCTCAGAAATTATTTCTGAAATCATATTATCAACATCACCAACTTTTTTCGCGACTAACGGAAAAAGTATTTCTTCCTCATCTTTGAAATGCTGCACAAGTTCTGATTTGTAAAATTGCTGAGTGTATTCTTTTTTTGATTCGATAGTTGAAGGCATACCTTTGTACTGTGGTGCCCCTTTCTTCAATTGTTGGGAAAGAATAAGTCCCTGATGATGATCGTGTGATAAAGTATGTAAAGCAGGATGTCTTTTCATTGAAAATAGTTAATGATATGAAAAATTATTTACTGCAAATTAAAACATCCATTCTAATTTTTCAATCAACAGGAAAATATAACTTCAAAGAAAATAGATATGTCTTTTTAATGAGAATGATGTTCATGCTCTTCAAACTGAATATCTCCCCCTTGAAAAAGAGCCTCTACATAATGAATGAAATGAACATAAGCTTCAACATATTCTCTGCCGGCTTTTAGATCATTTACATCATAATCTTTTTTTGACTGCAGGTCTGTAAAATATTCTTTGATCTCTGGATTTTGCGCTTCATCAAAGTGAGCATAAACAGGATCTAAGGAATTCTCCTCAATTGCAATATCAGCGGCCTCAATTCCTTCTTCAGGTTTGTACCCGGCCGGTTTCAACCCTGTGTATCCAACACCTTCTCCCATTCTATGAACCCGTACGACGGTTTCAAAGAAATACATATCGGTAAGTTCTTTAGCTTCCGGACCCAATATCCTGACTTTGTTAACTTCATCGAACATAGTGTTTATTTCTTGCTCGTCCTCTGCTCTGACCCACACTAAGACATAATTAATGTTTCCTGTCTCAAGTGCTTTTTGAGAAGCTTTAACTACCGGACCTTCCATGCTGTCACAATGAGCTAAAGTTGTGCTGAGAGCTGCAATTGTAGAAAATAAAACTGCTATTAAAAAAATGTTTCGTTTCATTTTTAAGTCTTCTCCTGATTATTTTTTATACCCATTTAGTTCGGCTTCCAAAGTAATCGATTTCGGAAAGAGAATATTATTTTCGAGGTGAATATGCTTGTGCAGATCTTCTTCAAGCTCTTTCAGTTCTGAGTAAAGTGCTTTAAAAGTATTGCAAGCATCTTCCGGATGGGAATAATTGTTACTCAATTCTCTGATCTGATACAGTGCATCTCCGGCACTTGTGTGTTCATATTCCATCATTCGTATTGGGTTTTGAATTGAACCAAATGATGGTGGAAAGAATTGACCATCTTCATTTTTTGTTAGAACCATTTGTTTTATCTGCGGAAATAAAATTCTTTCTTCTTTCATCATATGCATCTCAAGTTCTTCACGAACTGCAAGAAACAGATCAGCAATCTTAATTGTCTCCGGATGGTTTTTCCCGTGTACCGAAGCTACTTTATCGGCGTGTAAAGTAATTATCGGAATCATTTTTCTTACATACTGATGATGATTGTTCATAATGTAGTCAACAAGAAAATCGAGCGACCAATCATCTGCCTGTAAATTTCCGTTTGTCTTTTCTGAAAGCTCATTCAATTGAGCTGCAACTTTTTCGACTTCAATATTCTTTTCCTTGCAGGCATCGCTCAAACTTCTGTTACCTCTGCAGCAAAAGTCCAGGCCAAATTCTTCAAACACAATTGCCGAACGAATGTTGTCTGTAACAAGTTCCGCAAGTGTTTTACTAACAAGTTCTTTTACAGTGTTGTCAGTTTTAGTTAGTTCATTCATTTTATTTACCTCGTATTATTTTATTTATTAATTTTCTATTGTTGTCATTCTGGGGAGCGAAGCGATTCCAGAATCTATAAAATCAGATTCCGGACAACCTGTCTGCCGGACAAGCAGGGCCGGAATGACTTTTTGATTTTTATTTCTTTTCAATTTCAGTTTCAGAATTATTCTTCAAAGCATCCTCATTAAACTTCTTCACCGCTTCAGTTCCGGTGGGATGACCGAATGAGTCCATATTTTCATAAAGTTTTAAGTACTCTTCATTCGAAATATTGTTCTGCCAATTTCCTGTTATCATTCCGTATCCGGTCACAAGTATAAAAATTGAAACAACACCAATAGCAACTAATTTCTTACTGATTTTTTTCTTCATGCCGATTGTTTCCAATTGAAGTGTATCTGCAACAGGACAGGTATCAACGCAATTAAGGCAGGAAGTACATTCATCCGAGATTACAGTTTTAATTTTATCAACTTTAATGAATGATGGACAAGCTTTGTTGCAAAGTCCGCAGTCGATGCAGCTTACAGGATTTCGTTTTATTTTGTTCGGGCTAAGTAATGAAGTAATTCCAAGCAACGCACCGTAAGGACAAAGGAATCTGCACCAGAATCCGCGAATTACAATTGAGAGTAGGAACAAAATTCCAATTACAATCAGGGAGAATCTTGAAATCTCTGCAAAGAAGTAATACATCTTAACATCTGAGACAAGATTATACGGACTATCAAGAAATGCCTGAAGTGCAGTTGTGCTCATCAAAAAGAAAACGGAATAAAAAAGAAAGCCAAGCAATAAATACTTCAAGCTTCTTAAAGGATAATCAAGAACTTTTGGAAGCTTAAGATCTTTTTTGAAAATTTTCTTTCCAAAATCGCCTATGAGTTCCGATAAAAATCCAACCGGGCAGAGCCAGTTGCAAAAAGCTTTTCCGAAAGCGATTGAGACAAGAACAATCGCAAAGAAAATAAAAAATCCTGCAGGATGAGCTGAGTGAATTTCACCGGTCATCAAGAAGAGATAAAAACTCATAAAAGAACTTATCGGAAGAAAACCATCAACTCCGGGTGGTCGTGAAGAAAATGCTGCTGCGCCGTTTGTCTCTAAATATTGAATGAATTGATAGAACTCAATTCCAATCCAGATGCAGAGGAGTGCGAACAACGACTGAACAATAAATCTTACTTTCTGAATTCCCTTCTCTTTGTTCTTAATAATTTTTTTCTTCTTAATGTTTGTCATTCTGGCGAGTGCGACGAGTCCAGAATCAGCGCCCTTAGATTCCAGACAAGCTGGGATGACATCGATTTGATTTTTATCAACTTTCTCACCTGTCATTCTGGCGACCTCGACTGGTCAAGGGAGTCCAGAATCTTTGAAGTCAGATTCCGAACAAGTCGGAATGACTGCAATGCTTATATCTTCCTGGTCCAAGTGCGTACTTAGTTTATTATTCATATCGGATATATTTGTCTGATTATACATTAAAAAAAGTCTTATAAACTACTAATCTTGTGTAAAGTTTTCTCTTTCAACTTATCAATGGTTTCTGAAGTTAGCATATCGTAAGTCTGTGTGCGAAGCGATCCCCAGGTATTGTGAACCGGACAGGGATGAGTCGGTGAACACTCCTGAAAACCAAGTACACAGCTATCAAACATATCGAGTCCATCAATAGCTGCAACAACATCTATAAGTTTTATTCGCGAAGCAGATTTCGCGAGTGAAAAACCGCCGGACTTCCCTTTGCTTGAGGATATCAATCCACTCTCTCGTAAGCTTTGAAGAATTTTAGAAACAAACTCGCGGGGAATTTTCAAAACTTTTGAAATCTCATCAGCAGAGACCAAAGTCCCCTTTTCCCGTGCAGCAAGATAGAGCACTGCCTGCATTCCGTATTCGCACTTTTTTGAGAAAATTACTGTCATTTATAAAATCAGATAAAAATGTCTGATTAAATATATAGGATTAAAATGAAAGATGCAAATTGTGGAAACCATAATGAATTACTAAAAATCATTCCTCTTAAAAAACCTGCTACTTAAAAAGAATGGGGGGATGATCCAGACAACCAAACAGGCAACAGAAATTAAAATATCAGAGCGTATCCATCGTTCCTCAAATCTATTTATAAATATCCTTTCTATGTCCTATGTGCAATATGACTACTTTGTCAGCATCAATATCAAAGATAACTCTGTAATCTCCAGCTCTGAATCTGTAGGTACCAATCAACGGACTTGATAATTTTTTACTATTACTGATGGGATCGGACAGGAGAATATTCAATTTTTCTTTAATTCTAAGCTTATTATTCTCATCGAGTTTTTCTAGATCTTTTAAAGCCCGTTTTGTGAGTAGGATTCTGAACATTAAAACGCTTCATTAAGATCTTTGTAATCGCCTGATTTATAATCTTGCCTTGCTTCATGAATGGAACTAATGTAGTCCTTGCTTGTCAGAGCTTTTAAATCTTCTAAATAATCTTCTATCGTTTCCTGAACAGTGCTGGCAATTAATTCTTTTAATTCGTTCACTGTTAAGTCAGAAATTTTAGTATCCATTTATAACTCCTCTTTAAGGGATTTTATCTTCTTATTTAAATTTAATAAACTAAATCAATTGAAAACAAGATTGATAAAAACTTTCCTAAAAATCCTTCTTCTTAAAAAATCTATGGCTTAAAAAGAACGGGATAACAATCCAGGCAAGCAGACAGATAATAGAGACGATAACACCTAGCGGACTTCCAAAAAATCTTTGAAACACTGCACCTGTATAACCCATCAATGCGGCAATATCGAACTTCATTAAAAATAATATTCGTCCCAGATCGATTGGATTGAAAGCAGATAAAACTATCATTGCATTTTCAAGTGGATAATCCTGGAAATAATAAATAACGAGAAGCACAATACCGTCATAGACCACAGCAAGTATCAGCCAGATCAGAATCGCAAGTCCAAGTCCCTTTGATTTATCATCCTGCTTCACAGAAATTAAAAATGAAAGTGCAATGAAAACAAATGTAAGTAAGATTCCAATCAGTAAAAGTAAAAAGAAACCTTCAATCTGCTCACTTACTTTTCCGAAAAGTATAAATGGAAGTGAAAAGCCAATTCCAAATCCCGCAGAAAGTGGAATTGCTGTCCCTAAAAATATTCCGATGTAAAGAGATTTTCTGTCAATCGGCTGGCTCAGCATCATCTCGATGAACTCTCTCGAGTTGTAAAAATAAATTGAACCGAAAATTATCGATACAAGCGGAATGACGATAATAATTATGTTCATCAGACTGATGTATGCTTTGTTAACATCTCCACTGAATGTAAACAATCCGTATCCAACCAAAAAGAAAAAGAAGGTGTAAAGAATCACCCACTTGCTTCTAATTGTGTTATGGATTTCGTAGAGTAATATTTTTTTAACGAGTTTCATTTTCTTTGTGTTGCTTTGTGACTTTGCGTCTTCGTGACAGAATAAGCGCTGTTGCCACAAAGACACCAAGACACAAAGTTAATTGTTACTCTGATTCATCAACTCAGCAATTGCTCTTTCAAGCTTTGTTTCTTTCTTATCTTCAAGCAATGACTTAACACTTCCTTTAAATTTAATTTCTCCTTCAAGCAGAAAAACAATTTCTTCAGAAAGTTCCTGCACTTCATTCATCAAATGTGAAGTGAGAATAATTGTTTTCTTTTGCCCCTTTTGCTTAAGCACCAAGTCCTTGAAGTAGCTGCTTGAAATCGGATCAAGTCCTGCAGTTGGTTCATCAAGAATTATAATTTTAGGATTGAATGCAAACGCAATCAACGCAGAGATTTTCTGTTTCGTTCCGCCGGATAAATTCTTAAATGGCTTCTCCATTTCCCGATCTAATTTAAATGACGCTCTCATTTCTTCATCGGAGTAGAAGCTGCTCTCACGAATTGATTTTATGAGTGAGATAATCTCACTTCCTGTAAGATTCTCCGGGTATCTCGCTATCTGCGGCATGTAACCTATTTTATTCCTGTAGAGATAATCATCTTTAACTTCTGCACCGTCTACTTCGATTGTTCCTGCAGTCGGCCTTACGAGTCCGAGAATTGTTTTAATTAAAGTTGTTTTTCCGGAACCGTTTGGACCAACAATTGCAGTAACTTTTCCTTCATCAATCGTCAGATTAATTCCTTTAAGTACTTTATTCTTTCCGAAATCCTTTGCAATATTTTTAACAGTAATCAATTTAGCATCCTCATTCTTGGCTTTGGATCGGTTAGTGCTTCAGGAGTAATTGCGGGGATAATACTTTCAGCAATGTTTAGAATATCAATGAATAAACTATGAAGAAGTACAAGTGAAGTTGGATGAGATTCAATCATCATAGAGAACATTGTTACAGGTCTGAAAGGAATATCGCCGAATCCGTCTTTATCGATGTCATAGCCATTATACTCTGCCCAATAATTTTTTTCAAATGTGTTGAAGTTCTGACGACTGTTTGTAGATATATCAAAAGAGTTTGCAATAAAGTTGTTATCGTAAAAATAATTTCCCATTGAGTTAGCCATAAGCTTCAATGCCCAGCCATTTTTTGTAAAATTATTTTTCTCAATTGTAACTCTGTTGCAGCCTTCCATATAAAGTCCGATTGAATTTTCATCAAAAATATTTTTTTCAATTTTGCTGTCCGAAATATCTTTTAGCAATATTCCATATGATGCCGGTCCCCAGTTTTTTGAAAAATGATTATCTGTCATTAAAACATTCTTTGTGTACATAACCGCAACACCGGCACCGTTATTTACGAATGTGTTTCTGGCATATTCGCAACTGTCTGAAAACATAAAGTGAAGTCCGTACCTAAGATTATTTTCACTATGATTGTTCAGGATTTTACCTTTCCTCACGAACTCAAAATAAATTCCATCCCGATGATCCAATATTTTATTGTTTTCTATTGTTATATCTCTGCAATACCACAGATGAATTCCATTTCCTGAATTTGCTTCTCGCTTTTTAACACCTTCAATGTAATTACCATTAATTATACAGTCTGCAGATTTTGCAAGATATATCGCAAAAAAATTATTAATAAATCTATTATTTGTTATCGAACAGCCCTTCACTTCTTCTAATCTTATTCCAGCATTCTCTTCAAGAAAACTTACACCGGAGTTTTTAATTACCAATCCTGAAATGTGAACTTCATTTGATGTAACTGTAAATATTTCTCCGATTCCTTTAGCATCGATAATCGGGTAACTTTCTCCAATGAAGGTTAGCTTTTTATTTACAATAATATTTCCTTCTGCGTATTCACCTTGTTTAATCAGAATTGTGTCATAATCATTTGACTGAGAAATTGCTTTGAGAATTGAATTGATTGATCCGGTGCTGGAAACAATAATTTCTTTAGAAAACGTTAGGGAGGAAAATAATATAAATGAAAGAATGAAAATTAATTTTATTTGATTTATCATCTGCCAATTTCAATTAACATTTATTTTGAGATTCCGGACTTCTCAGTTAAAGCAGAGAATCCGGAATGACAACATAATTACATACTTCGCTTTTTAACAAGTTCAATAACATCAATCCAATCGAGAAGATGTCCATTGTTTTCGGCAACAAATTTTTGTCTGGATGGTTCACTATCAAATGCCATCACATTCAATCCCATCGGACTTCTGAAATCTTCATTGTGAACATAATATCCATCAGTTGCATCAATAAAAGATTCGGGTGCTGCAAAATCTGTAACAAGAAATTTCTGATTTGCATCACCAATTAAATTTTTGACCAGTCCATAATTAATCATGCATCCTACTTCATCGAACTTAAAAACTTTTCCTTTGTCTGTTACTAGTTCTGATCCATAACGGTTATCGGTGATCTGCATTCTGCAGAAATCGCATTCATCCTGTCCGTAATTGATTGGTTCAGGTTCTGCTTTACAACCGTAAAAATTCCAGAATAAGATTAAGTTTAAGAGTATGATAGATGAAAATTTGTGCTTATGCATTTGATACCTCAATAGTTTTATTTTTCTTATCGATAAATAACGCAACTATCGCTAAAATAACAACAGTGACTAAAATCCAGGAGCCAATATGAGGCATTGAGATTGCGTTAAAATTCAGCAGCATCTTCGAACCTATTAATGGAGGTTGATACGCCATTCCCGGAATTTTTATTGCGGCGTGTGGATTTAAATTGTGTCCGTAATCATATTCCCACAAATAAAAATCATACATCCCAACCGCAGCGATTACAATGAACAGGATAATCCAAAGATAAACCATAAATCTTTTCCCTGAAATTCCTGAAGCTAATCCGAATAAAATTAAAAACATTATTATGAACGGCATTATCTTTAATTCCGGAATTGCATCCGGCACAATCTCTTTCATTCCAATATAATGATTGAGTCCATTGATGTTATTCAAATCGTGGGGTTTCTGTCCTGTAATTTTATTCAGCCAGATTTCCAAACCGATTCCTTCAGGATATTGAGGAGCTTCAAGGTCTATATACCAGATTGGAAAGAAAAATGATAATACTAAAATCAGTGATGCAGCTACTACAATTATTTTTGATTGCGTTTTCATAATACAATTTGAAATTCGGTTGTCATTCTGAACGAAGTGAAGAATCTGTGTTATGAAAGCACTTTAAGATTCTTCGTCACTTCGTTCCTCAGAATGACTTGGTGTTGTTATCAAATATATTTTTTACTTACCTGTTCCAAATGTTATTGCAACATTCGAACCTCTTGGTGATACTCTAATGTATCCCGACATCTCCTGATGAAGAGCTGAACAGAAATCTGTGCAATAGAATGGATAAACTCCTTCCTTCAGCGGAGTCCAGACAATTGATTCAGTAGCACCGGGCATAATTAACAATTCTGAATTCTGCATTCCTTTAACTGCAAAGCCGTGGGGAATATCCCAATCCTGTTCAAGGTTTGTAACATGGAAATAAACAACATCGCCGACTTTTATTCCCTCAATATTATCTGGTGAGAAGTGAGTTCTGATTGTTGACATATATACGTGAACAACATTTCCTTCTCTAACTACTCTTGCATCTTTTTCAGCTTTTATTCCGTAGGGATGATCATTCTCCTCAATCGGATAAATCTTTTTGGAATTTTTCATAAGAATATCTGAAGGAATTGCCTGAGCATAATGCGGTTCACCGATTGTTGGGAAATCCAAAAGGAGTTTCATCTTATCACCAGATATATCAATGAGCTGTGCAGATTGAGTTAACTCTGGTCCGGTTGGTAGATATCTGTCTTTTGTAATCTTATTCAAAGCGATTACATATTTGCCCCATGGCTTTCTGGTATCACCGCCTGGTACACAAAGATGGCCAATTGAATAGTAAGCAGGGATCCTATCAACAACTTCCCAGGTTCCTATTTTCCATTTTACTATTTCAGATGAAATAAATGATGAAGTATAACCGTATCCATTTCCGTCAAATTCTGTGTGCAAAGGACCCAATCCCGGATTTGTAACTTCACCTGCGATTACTGACTCATACTTCAAAACTGGTATACCATCAATAGTAGTTTCAAATTCTTTGTTCTCAATTGCCTTTAACATTTTGCTGAATGAGTGAACAGGAATTACTGAAGCTAGCTTTCCACCAGCGGCTATGTATTCACCGGTTGGATCAACATCAACGCCGTGTGGAGATTTTGGCGTTGGCAGATAATAAATCAATCCCGGACAATCTTCCGGAAGAAGAACTTTTACACTATTCTTCTGTTCCGCAAATCCCATATGTTTCTTTTCATCAAAATGATTTCTGAAATAACTTGTGCTAAATGTTTTAGCTTTGCCTTGTGTAACGTATTCTTCTGCTTTTTTCCAGTTTACTGCAGCGATAAAATCTTTGTCATTCTGTGATGCATTTACTTCAAGTAAAGTGTTTGCCTGTTCAGTATTATAACTTGTGAAAAATGCCCATCCATGTGAAGGGCCTTTTCCTGCGTGTGCAAGATCATAATTGAATCCTGGAACAAGTATCTGGAAAGCAACATCCATCGCACCTTCTTTATCAACACTAATAAAACTGATAGTTCCTTTAAAATTTTCTTTGTAAGAACTAATAGGTACGTCTTTATTTGGAATTGGAACGCTGAATCTTGTTGAAGCAACAACATACTCGGTATTTTCAGTTAAGAAAGGAGAACCGTGGTTGCCGCCTGAATTTGGTATTTCAATTATCTCAGCCGTTTTAAAAGTTGAAAGATCAACTCTTGCTACCCGTGGAGTGTTATTTGCGTTAATAAAAATCCATCTCCCGTCGGCGATACCTTCAGTTTGTGAAAGTTTTGGATGGTGTGCATCATCCCAGGGAATAAATCCATGCGAAGTCATAAACATTGGCTTCGATTCCTCTGAATAACCCCATGCTTTTTCAGGATCCTGAGAGAAAACAGGAATTACTCTGAACATCCTTCCGCTTGGTAACCCATAAACACCAATTTGCCCGCTGAATCCACCTGAAGTGAACAGGTAAAAGTCATCATAAGTACCTGGAGCAACATAAACTTTTCCAGCTTCATCTCCTGCCGTAAGATCCTTTGATTCCTGACAGCCATAATGAAAAATTACGAATGCTGATACTACGGCAATGGCTATCAGAAATGCTCTGAAATATTTGCGGTTCATATAACTATCCTCCCGATTGTTTAGTTTGATTTATTTTGGTTTTTTAGTTCTTCATCAAGAACTCTGAAATATTCAAGTAATGTACGTGCATCTTTAAGATTAACATTCTGATTTGTCATCTTTGTCATATATTCTGCAAGCATCTTTTTGCTGTGTGGATGTTTCTCAAGATTTTCATCAGGATTTAAAACTGTGTTCATAAAAAATTCTGGTGTAACTCTCTGCAAAACATTTCTCTGCGCGGGACCGGTATATCTTTCGTCAAGCTTATGGCACGATGCACATTTGGATTCAAAAATCTTCTCCCCTTCTGCAGCCATTGTGTTGTCAATCGGACCAAGATTTAATTTTTTCTTAACCGGACCAAAACCGTTTTCAAGTTCCCAATCTGAAAGTCCTGATGTATTGGTTTTCATTGTTTCGGTTAGATTTGATTTATCACTTTCACTTGAATCGCCCCCACAGGAGGTAATAAAGGCAAGAGAAGAAATTATAATGAGTAGAAGGTAAATGCTGGTTTTTAACCAGTTTGAATTGTAATTGAACATTGTTAACTCCTTGATTTTTATAATCGGATTATTTTGTCTGATTAAACATAACAAAAATATTAATTCGAGTCAATAGTGTTTTAGATTTAATTCAGAATTTTATACAGTAGAATCAGCGATGGGTTTTTCTTTAATACTTTCCTGTTTCGTTTTTATACGTTCTTCTAACCTTTCATCAAACAGCTTGGCGATTTCTGCACCGAGAATAAAGACAGCGGCTGAGTAATAAATCCAGAAAGCAACAACAATTCCAAGAGCATACGCTCCATAAATTCTGCTGAAGGTAGTAAATTTTGATAGATAAATACCGAAGAGAATTTTAGCTGCTACCCAAAATATAGAAGCCCACATTGCACCTATTGCAACAGATCTTTTATGAATTTTAACAACAGGCATAAATTTGTAAAGAGCGGCAAAAATTAAAAACATCATAAAAAACGAAAATGAAGCCGTAAAAACTCTTTCAAAAATTGGTTGATTAAACATTTGCAGGTAAGGTGTTGTTTGAGCAAATGATACAAAAAAGTCTAACATCGGAAGTATTAGAATCAAAACAAGGAACACAAGAACGATAACAATAATAACCAGGAAGTCACGCAGTTTCCCGAGAAAAATATTTATATCAATATCTCTCCCATAAGCTTTATTCATAACAGTTCTCAAACTGCTGGCGAAGCCACTCGCTGCAAAAAAAAGACCTATTATTCCAACCCATCCGGCAATGTTCCTGTATTCAACAACTTCCTGCACACGTTGAAAGATAACATCCTTTACAAAATTTGCATATGTATCATACGGAATCAGAGTATCAATTAAAGTTACGATCTGCATTTCAACTTCAACTGAGTTTAAGAATTTACCTAGTAGCCAGAAGATGATGAGAGTCATCGGAATTATGCAAACAAATAAAGAGAATGCCAGTCCACCAGATAGAAGAAAAAGATGATGCCGATCAGTTCTGTCATACAAACCGCCGAAATAGTGCTTTACGAAACCAACGAACCAATTCCATGCAGGAATTAAATGAAGAAAGTATTTTACTTTCCTGAACAAAGCATAAGGTTTAGAGTTTCGGATTATTTCAAGAATTTTATTTTTCACCGGACATTATCCGTGATATTGTGTTGAAATATAAATCAGCAAGCTCGTTAACTTTAATATTTATATCATCATTAATTAATAGAGAAATTCCTCCAACTTCCCCTGATTGGATGAATGGTTGATTGAATGAATGAAGTACTTTTTCAAATTCATCTTTTTTATCTTTTGATATAGATACGATTATCCGCGATTGAGTTTCAGAGAAATATGAAAAATCTTTTCTTGATTTGATAGGAATATTAACTTCTGCACCAAGTTTTTTTTCTTCATTGATGATGCAGCATTCAGCTAAGGCACAAACAATCCCGCCTTCTGAGACATCGTGTGCTGAGTTAATTAATCCTTTTCTGATTAGCTTAAGAACAGTATCCTGCAATTTCTTTTCTGTTTGAAGATCAAGCTGCGGACAATTGCCCTCCACTTTTTTATGAATCACTTTCAGATATTCACTTCCACCAATTTCCTCATTTTCTTTTCCCAGAATGTAAACCAAATCTCCTTCATTTTTGAAATACGAGGTTGTTACTTGAGAGAGATCTTCAATTAATCCAAGCATTCCGATGGTTGGAGTTGGATATACGGCTCTATCGGGTGATTCATTATAGAAACTAACATTGCCGCCTGTAACTGGAGTATCAAAAAATCTGCAGGCTTCTCCCATTCCAGAGATTGCCTCAGCAAATTGCCAATAGATTTCAGGTTTATATGGGTTACCAAAATTCAAACAGTTTGTAATAGCAAGTGGAATACCACCTGAACAAACTATATTTCTCGCAGATTCTGCAACTGCAATTTTTGCTCCTTCTTTTGGATTGAGATAAATATATCGGGCGTTGCAATCCGTCTTCATTGCGAGAGCTTTATTAGTTCCTTTAATGTAAATCACTGCTGAATCACAACCAGGACCGACAATTGTATTTGTTCTCACCGTCGAATCATATTGTTCATAAATCCATCTCTTAGAAGCAATGTTTGGAGAAGAAAAAATTTTGAGAAACGTTTCCTGAATATCCTTTGGTTCAATTAAAGAAGTAAAATCAAATTTTCTTTTCTCTTTTATATATGATGGTTCTTTTTGTTCGCGAATGTAAACCGGTGCACCTCCTCCGAGTACTAAATCAAAAGGCGGAAGTTCTGCTTCTAATTTTCCTTTGTAGTTGATGAAGAGTTTATCATCATTAATTACTTCTCCAATAATTTCGCAATGAAGATCCCACTTTTCAAAAACTTCTCTTACTCTGTCTTCATAACCTTTTTTAACCACACACAACATTCTTTCCTGGCTTTCGGAAAGCATAATTTCATAAGCGCTCATTCCTTCTTCACGCAACGGAACTTTATCAAGATTTATTTTCATTCCTGATTTTCCTTTTGCACTCATCTCAGTTGTAGAGCACGAAATTCCTGCAGCACCCATATCCTGAATTCCGATTAAGTATCCTTTACGAATAATTTCAAGTGAAGCTTCCAGTAAAAGTTTTTCTGTAAACGGATCACCAACCTGCATGGAGGGACGTCTCGATTCAGATTTCTCTGAAAGTTCTTCTGAAGCAAAAGTGGCTCCGTGAATTCCATCTCTTCCTGTTGATGAACCAACAATCATAACAGGATTTCCCTCACCTTTTGCAGTTGCACTCGCGAATGTGTTTGTCTTAACAATTCCAACAGCCATTGCATTTACTAGTGGATTAAGTTGATATGATTCATCAAAATAAACTTCACCTGCAACTGTAGGTACACCAAAGCTGTTTCCGTAATCGCCGATTCCTTTCACAACACCTGCAAAAAGATAACGAGTGCGTGCATCATCGAGTGTTCCAAATCGAAGTGAGTTTAAAGAAGCAATTGGTCTAGCACCCATTGTGAAAATGTCTCTCATTATTCCGCCAACACCGGTTGCTGCACCCTGGTACGGTTCAACTGCCGATGGATGATTATGACTTTCAATTTTAAATGCAACAGCTAATCCATCTCCTATATCAACAAGTCCGGCATTTTCCTCTCCAGCACCAACGAGTAACCTTCCACCACTTCTGGGTAAAGTTTTTAATTGAGCAATAGAATTTTTATAGCTGCAATGCTCACTCCACATCACACTGAAGATTCCCAACTCGGTAAACGTTGGCGTTCTGCCTAATATCTTTAATATTTTTTCATATTCTTCTTTATTGAGACCGTGTTCAAAAGCTAATTCGGGAGTAACTTCGGGTTCTTTCATCTATTTAGTAGTTTTTAGTTTAAGCGTGAATTTTTATGTGGGAAATATAATAAAATATTTCCCCTCCCTTTATGGGAGGGGATTAAGGGGAGGGAATTTTTGCTTTAATGACTTGAAGAACACCATTAATATTGTTAAGAACTTCACTATTCCAAAATCTAATTACCTAAAATTTCTGTGACTCTAACCAATTTTGTCTTCTTAGATCGTTCTCCTTAGTTTCATCCTGATTGTGATGGCCACCATCGAGTTCAATAATCAATTTCCTTTCATAGCAAACAAAGTCAACTATATAATCGCCTATCTGTTCTTGCCTTCTGAACTTTAAACCCAACAAACTTTTTCTTCTCAAATAACTCCAAAGAATTCTTTCAGCTTCTGTTGATTCGCTCCTAAGTCTTCGCGCTAAATGTGTTAAACTCCTCATATTTTCCCTCTCCCTCGCCCTCTCCCAAAATGGGAGAGGGTGATTTCTCATTTCAGATTTATGTATTCTTCCCAAATCTTATAAAGCTGATATGTCGCATAAATATCCTTCGAGCAGTAAACAGCGATATCTTTTATTCTTCCAGCTTCATATAGATTCTTCACTTCCATTCCGGATATGTCTTTTGATTTGGGAGATTCGATTCCAAATGACTGGCAATAAAAATCGAGATTAAATTTTCTTGTTAATCCATAAAAAGTAAATTGCTCAAGCAGATCAATGTGTTCATCGCCATATCGGTAACCCATTAAATTCTTAGTGACTTTAACTCCAAGCATAGCAGAACGCATCATTAAAAATGGGACATCAAAATTTCTTCCGTTGAATGTGATGAATTGATCAACTTGTTTTGCTACACGCCAGAATGATTCAAGCATTTCTTTTTCAGAAAGTCCTTTGTATTGAACTTTTCCATCTTCGCTTGTCCATTCTTCTTTCTTGTTACTCTCGTAATACACATAAGATTTTTCTTTCTCGACATAATAAATACCGATAACAATGCATTTTGAGGTGTAGGGATAAAGACTTGTGTAGCGAACTGCATCATCAATCATCATTTGTCTTTTTTCAGGGTCAGGTTCTTTGTCAGCATAGCGAAGTAGGTATTCTCTTTGGTTTTCAGCGAGGGATTCGAATGGATATGCGCAGGTTTCAATGTCGAAAACTATTTTCCTCATAATTTTGCCTCTCTTTAATTACTAGTCATTGCGAGTCCTGATTTTCATCAGGATAAACTCCACGAAGCAATCTTAACTTTTTGTGAAGATTGCTTCAGCCCAATAAATTGGGATTCGCAAAGACAAAATGTTGTTAATCTCTTAATATCTGAACTGTAGGTTCAAATGTTTTTACTTTTTGAATAAAATTATCTGGCAGTGAAATTGATTTTCTTGTTTTAGGATCTACATAAACAACAACACCTTTTCCGTCAACAATTATTTCGCCTGTCTTCTGCTTTATTATCAAATGGTCATAACCAAAAGATGAATTTTTTATATATGAGATTCTTGAATAAACTTCCAAAACATCATCATAGTAAGCATGGCTGCGATAATTTATTTCATTCCGCACCATAAAAAATATTTTGCCGTCGGAAAAAATTCCTTTCTCGGGCATAAGTCCTGCAGTCTTGATGTATTCTAATCTTGCTGTTTCAAAAAAATTAATGTAAACAGCATTGTTGCAAACACCGAGCATATCAACTTCGTGAAAGCGAACTGTCAAGGTAGTTTTATGAGTAAAATCTTTAGGAGATAATATTTTGTCTGTCATTTCAATTATAGTTTTAAAATATACTTCAATTACTTTATTGTTTAACTTCTAAACTGTCAGGAGAAAATTCATTGACATAACAATTAAGCAATTTAACAATTAACTAAAAACCTCATCAAGAATATTAGCAGCATTCTCTATATCATCATCATTCACATCCAGATGAGTAACAGCTCTCAAAGAATCAATAGTCCCAGGGGTAAGAATTAATCCTTCCTCTTTACATCTTCTTAATCCTTCAGCAGGAGTCATTTTCAATGGTTTGAAAAGAAGGATATTTGTCTGCACAGCTTCCATATTTATTTCAAGATTAGCATTGAGCTTTATTCTTTCTGCAAGATGTTTCGCATTCCAGTGATCTTCTTTCAATCTTTCCCTATTATACTCAACCGCGTACAATGCCGCAGCAGCGAGTATTCCAACCTGTCTCATTCCTCCACCCCAAGCTTTTCTAACACGATACGCTTCCTGAATAAAATCTTTTGAACCAGCTATTGCAGAACCAACAGGTGCTCCAAGTCCTTTTGAGAAACAACACGAAATAGTATCGAAGTGTTGAGCATATTCTTTGGGTGAAACTCCGGTTTCAGCACAAGCATTCCATATTCTTGCGCCATCGAGATGATAGAACAGGTTATGCTTCTTTGCAAGATTCTTTAATGCAATAATATTTTCCATCGGCCAGATTGTTCCCCCAGCCCGGTTGTGAGTGTTTTCAACCTCAATAACTTTTGTTCGAGGCATATGATAAGCTGTTGTGCGAATGTAAGGCTCAACTTGTTCAGCAGTTAGAATTCCTAGTTTACCATCGAGAGGATAGATCTGAATTCCACTTAATCTGGCAGAAGAAGCAGATTCATAATTAAAAATATGTGCTTCCCTGTCGCAAATAACTTCATCGCCTGGGTTGGTGAGAATATTTAAACAAATTTGATTTCCCATCACTCCACTTGGAACGTATAGCGCAGCTTCTTTTCCAAGAAGATCTGCAACATATTCCTCCAGTCTATTTACTGTTGGATCTTCTTTAAAAACATCATCACCGACTTCGGCTTCGTACATTGCTTTTCGCATTTCGGGTGACGGTTTGGTTACTGTGTCGCTTCTTAAGTCAATCATAATTAATTCTTCGAGAGTCATCCTGAGCCTGTCGAAGGATGACGCAGTTTAAGAGAATTTAACTCACACTTCGACAAGCTCAGTGTGACAAGACAATTCACATTTTAAATTTTTTCTTAAGCCAAATTAAAATATTCATTCCAAAAATCCAGAAAGAAAATACAGAACAAAGCAGTGGAATGATCAATGGGTTTTCAGTATAAAATGTTTTTTCGGTCTGAAGAGGTACTTCTCCGACTAAAAATGTTTTTGTGTATAACTCAGTCTCAGAAAGTATTTCACCTTTTGCATTAATTATACAGCTTATTCCCCCGTTAGCACAACGTACAACCGATCTTCTGTTTTCAACGGCACGAAGCATTCCAAAATCCTTGTGTTGATATGGACCGCTGGATTTTCCGTACCGGCTGTCGTTCGTAACTACTGTAATCATCTCTGCACCTTTTTGAACGAATGCAGAAACAAAAACAGGATCAACAGATTCATAGCAAACAAGGCCGCCAACTTTTATAGTATCAATTCCATCGTTAAAAATTTTAAAGACGGTCGTATCCTTTCCTATATTCCAACCCGTTATTCCTACTCCCCACTTAAAAATGTCTCCAAGAAAAGTAAATTGATCTGCAAAAGGAACTTTTTCTCCCAGTGGAACAAGTTTCATTTTTCCATATCGCTGAATTTGTCTGCTTTCAGGATTCAGACCAAGCACTGCATTGTAAGTAGCATAATAATAATTTCCCTGCTTTGAATACTTGGCATCTTCAGGAATATTATTTTGATCGAAGAAATAAATAATGTCCGGCATCCCCGTGAGTAATGAAACTTTATTGCCATTAAGAAAATTAAAAATTGAATCCTCAACAATATTGTAAGTGCCTCCAAAAGCATAAACAGGCAAAGCTGTTTCCGGCCATAAAATTAATTCAGCTCCTTCATCTACACATTTTTTTGAAAGCTCAAGATATTGTTTTGTAAGTTGACCAAGGTTTCCGGTTGACCATTTATCCCAC
>JACZKK010000108.1 GCA_014860115.1 Ignavibacteriaceae bacterium | reverse complement strand
GAACCATCTAAAAAGCTGGACTTCTCTGTTAGCGGAAATATTTTAAGAATTGAAACCGATCTTGGTAATGTGCAGACTGTTGAATTGAAAATTAAAAAAGGTTTGCCCGGCTTATACGGTGGCAAGCTTGAGTATGATTATGAGCAGGAAGTCTCGATGGTCAATGTTGAACCATCAATCAACTTTGCTGATAAAAAAGGCAAATACCTGATGCTTGGCGGTGAGGAAAATCTTAAAGTTAATGCAGTAAATATTAACGAAGTTGAGATAGAAGTTTCGCAGGTTTTTAAAAATAACATTCTGCATTTTTTAAACCAGTACGGGTACTATTATTACTATGATGAGTATGATTACTATTACAATCCAAGCTACTATGTTGGTGATTTTGGAGAAATACTTTACGAAGAAAAAATAAAACTCCCCGGTGGCCAAAACTGGTTAAAAAGTTTTACTGTAAATCTTAATAAAGCGCTCGGACAAAAATTTAAGGGCATTTACACAGTATCGGTTCGTTCTGAGGATGAGCGTTGGAGAAGCGATTCGAAAATTGTCGCTGTTTCTGATCTAGGTATTATTTCTAAAATAGCCGGAGATGAGATTTATGTTTTTGTGAATAGTATCAGTGGTGCAGAACCTGTAGCAGATGCCGAAGTGAGTATCATATCAACAAATAATCAAACTATTCTTAGCGGGCGAACTGATGGCAGTGGTGTCGCTGTCTTTAAAGATGTAAAGAAAAAAACTGAAGGCTTTTCACCTCGTTTGGTCGTAGTTAATAAGGACGAGGATTTTAATTATATCGATTTACGCGAAACCTTTGTCGAAACTTCGCGCTTTGATGTTGGAGGATTAACGCAATATGCTGCTGATTTTAATGTGTTTCTTTATTCGCCTCGGAATATCTATCGTCCTGGGGAGCAAGTAAATCTTTCGGCCATTGTAAGGAATGATAAAATTCAGGTTGTGAAAGATGTTCCTCTTATTACAAAAATTGTAACTCCGACAGGAAAAGTTTTTGAAGAATTTAAAAAGGATTTGAATGAGCAGGGTTCATTCGAGCTTTCGTTTACTCTCCCAGAGTTTGCACAAACTGGAGGTTATTCAGCTGATGTTTATACCGGTGACAAGCAGTTAATCGGTTCATACAAGTTCAGCGTTGAAGAATTTGTTCCTGATAAGATTCGTGTTAATGTCAAATCAGATAAAGCAAAAACAAAACCGGGGGATAAAGTAAATATTGATGTTTCCGCAGAATTTCTTTTTGGTGCACCTGCAGCAGATATGAGATATGAAGCAGATATTCAATTGAATCATAATTCCTTCATGAGTAAAAATTATCCCGGATATGTTTTTTCAAATTCATCTACAACAAATACCACTGTTGATAATACTTTTCTCGAAGGACAACTGGATAATGATGGTAAAACAAAAATCGAATATGACATCCCATCGTCAATTCAAAGCAAAGGTGTGATAGTAGGAACAACTTATGTAAGTGTATTTGACCTGACCGGCAGAACCGTAACCCGCTCAGCTAGTTTTGATGTGTATCCAAAAGATTATTTCATCGGAATAAAATCAACTGATTATTACTTCGGTGTGAATGAAAATATAAATTTTAATCTTGTTGCTGTAAATAAAGACGATAAACAGATTGATAATTTTGGTGCAACTGCAAAGCTTGTGAGATATGAGTGGCAGACAGTTCTTAAAAAAGATTACTCAGATAGATACTATTATGCTTCCGAAGAGAAAGAATTTAATGAATGGGAAAAAGATGTGACGATAAGCGGACCTACCAAATTTAATTTTATGGTTTCAAAATCAGGTAGATATGAATTGCGGATTTCAAAAAAGGGAAGTGGTGATTATGAGAAAAATGATTTTTATGCTTATGGATGGGGCACATCAACAGCAGGTTCATTTGAAGTTGATAAAGAAGGAAAAGTTGAAATCGTTTTTGATAAAGAGCACTATGAGCCGGGTGAAAAAGCAAAAATTCTTTTCACTTGTCCTTTCTCCGGAAAACTGCTTGTTACATTTGAGCGGGGCAGCGTTTATTCATACCAGTATATTGATGTTAATAGCAAATCTGCCGAACTGGAAATTTCCATGAATGATGAGCATATGCCGAATGTTTATGTAACGGCAACACTTTTTAAAAAGCACGGCAAAGATGATACAGCACCGTTTCTTGTTGGGCATGGTTTTGCTTCGGCGAAAGTAATCAAAAATCAAAATAAGCTTCCGGTTTCTATTTCAGCATCGCAAAAAATTAAACCAAACACAACACAACAGATAACCATTAAGACCGAAGCACAACACGATATTTATGTCACTGTTGCCGCAGTTGATGAAGGCATACTTCAGATTACAAACTTTCCTACTCCAAATCCGTATGAATTCATGTATGCAAAGCGTCCGCTGATGGTTGAGAGTTATGATCTTTACAAACTGCTTTTACCTGAGATTGTAAAAATAAGTTCATCAACAGGTGGTGGTGATATGGAAAAGCAGCTTCAGAAAAGAACGAATCCGATATCAGTAAAAAGGTTCAAGCTGCTTTCCTATTGGAGTGGAATTAAGAAAACCAACAGCGAAGGTGTTGTAAATGTATCTCTTAACATTCCGCAGTTTAATGGTGAAGTAAGACTGATGGCTGTGGCGTATACTGGTTCGCGTTTCGGTTCAGCAGAACAGCGAATGAAAGTTGCTGATGATTTGATTATGGAAGCGCAGGTGCCAAGATTTCTTGCAGTTAATGACTCGCTTGTAACTCCTGTATCAATTGTCAATACAACAGATAAAACTGCAAATGTGGATGTCACATTAAAAGTTGAAGGTCCTTTGAAGATTACTTCATCAGCAAAAAAATCATTGATGATTGAACCGAACTCCACAAAAAGTGTTACATTTGGTATATCTGCTCAGCCGCAGGTTGGTGCTGGTAAAATTATTTTTGAAACAAGCGGACTCGCAAAAGTAAAAGAGGAAATTGATATTGCAGTAAGACCGATCTCTCCTCTAATTGTCGAAACCGGTTCAGGAACAATTGCGGCAGGGAAGGAAATAAAAATTGATGTACCCATAAATTTTCTAAAAGGAACTCAAAACACTTCTTTAACCATCAGCAAATTTCCAGCAGTAAAATTTGCAAAGCACTTGAAGTATCTTATCGGATATCCTCACGGTTGTGTTGAACAAACCGTATCAAAATTATTCCCGCAATTATACTTTGAAGATCTGGCGAAACTCGTTGCACCGGAAATGTATCGGACAAACAATCCGGTTTATTATGTGAAGGAGGGAATACGCAAGATTGAATCAATGCAGTTATATGATGGTTCAATTGCTTACTGGCAGGGTGGAACCGAAACAAGCTGGTGGGGTTCTGTTTATGCTGCTCACTTTTTAATCGAAGCAAAGAAAGCAGGATTTAATGTTTCAGAAAGTATGCTCAACAAGCTGACTAAGTATTTATCGCAGAAAGCAAAAGAACAAAGCACTTTCGATTATGTGACTTATCTTCCAACTGGCAGAACAATTAAAAAGATTGCGAATAAAGAAATTCTTTATTCACTTTTTGTTCTCGCATTGGCTGGTGAAGGTGATATTGCAACAATGAACTATTATAAAGCTCGTCCTCATCTGGTCTCTGAAGATATGCGATACCTACTTGCAGGTTCTTATGCTTTAATGGGAAGATGGAATACTTATTACGAGATAATTCCGAATGCTTTCACTCCAGAAAGAACCGACCGACTGACTGGTGGCACCTTTGATTCTGATATCCGTGCGAATGCAATTATGCTAAATGTCCTTCTCGAAGTTGAACCAGCCAATAAGCAAATACCTGTTATCATTAAATATCTCACACAGAATGCAGACCGAATGTATTCAACCCAGGAAAGATCGTTTGCTTTCCTTGCACTTGGCAAAGCTGCAAGCCTGAATGCAGATGCGAATGTCACAGTTGATATTCTCATCGATGGAAAATCAATCAATAAGTTTTCAGGAAAAGATTTGACTGTTAAAGATGACAAGCTTAACTCAGCTAACATAACTTTAAAAGCGTCCGGAAAAGGAGAGGTCTATTATTTTTGGAGTGCAGAGGGAGTGAAGCTGAATGAAAAAGTGAAGGAAGAAGATTCTTTTATGCAGGTCAGAAGAACATTCTATAGCTATAAAACCGGAAGACTTATTTCTGACTTTCGATTTTATCAGGGTGAGTTGGTTGTTTGCAAGATCGAGCTGACCGGATATGATAGGAATGGTGAAAACATAGTAATCAGTGATTTAATCCCCGCAGGGTTTGAAATTGAAAATCCAAGATTAAATCCTGCCACTGAGCTGAAATGGATACCGAAAAATCCTATGTATGTTCAGTATATGGATGTTCGTGATGACAGGCTTCTATTGTTTACCGAACTGGTAAGAAATCAGACGAAAGATTTTTATTATATGCTTCGTGTTGTTAACCAGGGAACATATCAGCTTCCTGTTATTGGTGCCGAAGCAATGTATGATCAGGAATATCATTCTTATTTCGGCGCTGGTGTTGTAAAAGTTTTGCAGAGATTGGGAGAATGATTTATTAGAATGTCATTGCGATCCCGACTTTAGTCGGGAGAAGCAATCTGTAAGAATAAAAGATTGCTTCGTCGCACTGCTCCTCGCAATGACAAATGAAAGTAATTATGCACTTTGAGTTAATAAAAAAATATTCAAGAATAGTTAAGATTGTCTTTACAATCCTGCTGGTTTTTGTTTTACTGGATTTGCTGTTTCCGTTGCCAGGGAAAAAAGAATTCTCAAAGGAAATCCATGCAAAAGATGGAACACTTCTGACAGCTTATTTAACAAATGATGATAAATGGAGATTGCGTACTGAACTCGATGAAGTCTCTCCTGAACTAATCAAAGCGATAATTGAAAAAGAGGATAGTTGGTTTTACTTGCATCCCGGCATAAATCCGGTCTCAATTGTTCGTGCATTTTATCACAACTTCACAAGTGGTGAAACACAGCTTGGAGCTTCAACAATTACGATGCAGGTTGCACGAATGCTTGAACCAAAGAAGCGAACATATTTCAATAAACTTGGTGAAATGTTCCGTGCAATTCAACTAGAGATTAAATATTCAAAGGAAGAAATACTTGAACTATATTTAAGCTTACTTCCTTTTGGCGGTAACATTGAAGGAGTAAAGTCAGCTTCATACATTTACTTCAACCGACCACCAAATAAACTTAGTCTTGCTCAATCAATTACTCTTGCGGTAATTCCTAACGACCCGAATAGTTTAAGACTAGATAGATCAAATGAAGAAATAATTAAAAATAGAGATTACTGGATAAATAAATTCAAACAAGAAAAAATATTTTCATCATCAGATTTAAAAGATGCACTTGATGAGCCCGTTGAAAAAAACCGTTATGCCATTCCTGTTACGGCGCCTCACTTCAGTTATTATGTTAAAGATAATTTTAGCGGTGATATTTTAAAAACTACGCTTGATCTTTCAATTCAACAAACTGCTGAAAATATTTTACTTCGAAATGTCAGAAAAAATTTCTACAAAGGAATTACAAACGGTGCAGTGCTTGTGATCGATAATAAAAATTCATCAGTGGTGGCATATTGCGGCTCTGCTGATTTTTATGATGAAAGTTCATTTGGACAGGTGAATGGAATTACAGCAATCCGCTCTCCAGGTTCAACTTTGAAAGCTGCACTTTATGCTTATGCCTTTGATGATGGGAACTTGACTCCACAAATGAAGCTTGCAGATATCCCAACAGACTTCCATGGCTATCAACCAGAAAACTATGACTTAAAATTTTACGGAAATGTGTCGACTGAGTTTGCATTGGTAAATTCTCTCAACATACCTGCAGTAAAGCTTCTTGAACAAGTTGGACTGAATAACTTCATTGTCTTTCTGGAGAACAGTGGATTTTATCAAATCCAAAAACAAAAGAGCAAACTTGGACTATCGATGATACTTGGCGGCTGCGGCACTAACCTGCAGGAGTTAACTCGACTCTTTTCTGCTTTTACAAGAAAGGGGAAACTTTATTCTCTTCAATTCACGTCAAATGACAACGAACAAGAAGGAGAGCAAATTTTTTCTGAAGCATCATCATACCTTACAGCACAAATACTCTCAGGAATTAATCGAAACGATATTGTAAATCTTTCCAATTACTCAAAGCTGCCGAAGTTTGCGTGGAAGACAGGAACATCTTACGGCAAGCGTGATGCGTGGGCAATTGGATTCAATCCCAATTATACAATTGGTGTGTGGATGGGAAACTTTAATGGTGTTGGTTCGCCAAACCTTTCAGGTGCTGAGGCAGCAGTTCCTTTGTTGTTCGATTTGTTCAACGCGATTGATTATAATTCAGATGTAAAATGGTTTGAAATGCCGGAAGAAATATACACAAGGGAAGTGTGCAGAGAAAGCGGAATGATCCCCACACAATTTTGCACTAATCGGGTTCGTGATTTTGCAATTGTGAATCAATCGAGTAACGAAGTATGTAATATTCACAAGCCAGTCTATGTTAATCTTGATGAGAGTGTTCAATATTGCACCGGTTGCTTGCCTTCGTCGGACTATAAAAAAGCTGTGTATGCAGTTTACCAACCTGAGTTAACGGTGTGGCTTTCAAAAAGTAGTTACGATTATCAAAAGCCTCCTCCGCACAATCCAAATTGCACAGCAAAGTTTGCTGAAGGCGGTCCGAAAATTCTATCTCCTTCAGAAGATTATGAATATTTCCTTGAAAAAAATTCCGATCAGGAGATTCTTCTGCTCGCCGCATCAGACAGCAGAGTTAAAACTCACTACTGGTATGTTAATGAGAAATTCATCAAAAAAACAAAACCAGGCGAAAGAGTATTTTTTATTCCTAATGAAAAAGAATTGAAGATCACTTGTCTTGATGATAAGGGAAGAGATGGAAGTGTTAAGGTTAGCATAAAATATTATTAACCAAAACAATTTACCGAACAAAAAAAACTCTTTGATAGTCATTTGCCAATTGGCAAATAATACCTATATTTCTAACAGCACTCATCTATAAAATTTCCATTAGTAAAATTCTTTAAATTATTATTTAAGGGGTATTGAATGACCAGTATCAGCACTAAAGTTCATAAAAAATTTTCAGACAAGGTACTTGACTTTATAGAAAAATCAGGAAACCTGCTGCCAGATCCGGCGATGATGTTCTTCTTCTGCCTCGTTGTAGTTTGGATTCTTTCTGCAATATTTTCAAATATTTCTTTCACTGAAATTGATCCCAGAACCGGCACACCAATATTGGTTAATAACCTGCTCGAAGGAAAAAGTCTTGCGAAGTTTCTCTCACAGATGGTCTCGATCTTTGTGAACTTTGTCCCGCTGGGAGTTGTACTTGTAGCAATACTTGGCGTTGGTGTCGCTGAAAATTCCGGGTTCGTAAGCACGGGCTTAAAACTCTTACTTCGTATTACTCCTAAAAAATTATTAACACCGATGTTGATTGTGTTGAGTATTGCAAGCCACTCAGCAATTGATGCAGGCTACATAGTGATGGTTCCATTGGGTGCTGTTATCTTCTATGCTGCCGGAAGACATCCACTTGCCGGGATGGCAACTGCGATTGCCGGTGTTGCCGGTGGATTCAGTGCTAACTTTGTTCCCTCTGCACTTGATGCAATGCTTCAGGGATTTACACAAACCGCTGCAAATATAATCGATCCGGCAAAAACTGTGAACATTCTAAGCAACTATTATTTTACTGCTGCATCAACTATTCTGATTGTAGCAATTGGATGGTTCTTAACTGATAAAGTTGTTGAACCAAGATTATCTAAAATAAAACTGAATGACGAAATAGAATCCGATGGCATTGATAACATTGAGCCCAAACAAAAAAGAGCATTCTACTTTGCTGCAGGAAGTGTAATAATTTTATTAGCCGGTTTGGTTTTTGCTTTAATGCCTGCCGATTCTCCTCTAAGAGATCCACAAGGACAAATAACTTCATTCACAGCACCGATAATGCAGTCAATCGTCCCGATAATTTTTATCCTCTTTGTTGTACCGGGAATTATTTACGGATATATGGTTGGCAAGTTCAAAAAAACAAAAGATGTGGTTGAAGCAATGACCAAGTCAATGGAAGGAATGGCTTATTATGTTGTAATATCTTTTTTCGCTGCTTTATTTATCGATGCATTCGGTAAATCTAATCTTGGTGCTTTGCTTGCACTCAAAGGAGCAACGGTCCTGAAAGAATTAGCTGTTCCCGGAGTTGTAACAGTCGTAAGCATTATTTTCCTGACAGCATTTATAAATATGTTCGTTGGATCAGCTTCTGCTAAGTGGGCATTGCTATCTCCTATTTTTGTTCCAATGTTGATGCAGCTTGGATTATCACCCGAACTAACTCAGGCAGCTTACAGAGTTGGGGATTCTTCAACTAACATAATTACTCCGCTTAATCCATATCTACCGCTATTCGTAGTGTTCGCAAAAAGGTATGTTAAGGGAACCGGTATCGGAACAATAATTTCAATGATGTTTCCATACTCAATTTCATTTCTGGTTTTGTGGACTTTATTCCTTATTCTTTTCTGGATGGTTGGATTACCTCTCGGGATAGAGGCAAGTTATGTTTACCCATAAAATGTAATGCATCAGCTCTGATTTTAAATTAGTAATTGATTATCTATTATTATCAGGTTAATTTTCAATAGCGATACAAATAAATATTCATCATAAATGCAACAGGGAACAGAACTATCCGCAGAAAAAAAATATCAGCTTTTAAAAGACATTTCTTTTAAAATAAAGGATACGCTCGATCTGAATGTAATTCTGAATCATCTGCTTGATTCCTTGAAATCGGTTATTGATTATGATGCTGCCGGAATTTTTGTTTTAAGTGAAGCAATTGAACATCCAGACTATCATTTCCCGGGTCAGAAGATTGGCGGCATAGCAAAACGCGGTTATGAAGAGCATCCTGTGGAAGCCGATGAAATGTTAAGTAAAGGAAAGGGAATTATCGGATACGTTATTAACTCAAAGGAAAGTTTAATCATTGATGATGTCAGAAATGATAATCGCTACATTATGGGAAGAAAGAAAACACTTTCAGAAGTTGCAGTTCCCATCATTAAAAATGGTAAAGCAATAGGTGCTCTGGATGTTGAGAGTGATAGACTTTCTGCTTTTAATCAGCACCATCTTGAAATACTTCAGTTCTTTGCTGATGCTTCAGCCATCTCATTAGAAAAAGCAATTCTTCATCATCAAATTCTTGAAAAGAAAAAACTCGAAGAGCAAATGCAGATAGCAAAAGATGTTCAGTTAAGTCTTCTGCCTGCTCAGCCACCTGAAATTGAAGGTTATGAAATTGCAGGTGTTTGTATCCCTACATTTGAAATCGGCGGTGATTATTACGATTACATTAAGTTGGATGAAAATTATCTGGCAATAGTCATTGCTGATGTATCTGGTGATGGTATTCCTGCCGCACTAATAATGGCTTCTTTCCGTGCAATGCTTCGTAACCAATTAAAATTAAATAATGATCCTGCTGAGATAATGAATATACTTAATCAGCAAATTCCTGAAATAAGCAGAAAAAGAGATTTTATTTCAGTATTCTATGCAAAATTGAATTTCAAAGAACACATTTGTACCTATACAAATTGTGGTCATAATCCGCCATTGCTATTGCGATCAAATGGCAAGATGGAATTGCTTGAACAAGGGGGAGCGGCACTGAATATTCTTGAGGATGCAAAGTTTGATTTTGATTCTGTAAAACTTGAGCCAGGAGATCAGATTATTTTTTATACTGATGGTGTTACAGAAATATTTGGTAATGATTTAAAGGAATTTGGTTTTGAAAGACTTCAAAAAGTAATAAGAGATTCAAAGGATAAATCGGCCGATGAAATTATTACTATTATTATAGATGCAACTAAAAATTATTCTGGAACAAAATTTTACAGAGATGATTTCACTCTTGTAGTATTAAAAAGAAAATAGGAGACACTGATGAAAACAAATTATATGTCAAAAATTGTTCTATTCTTAATGGTCATTCTTTCTTTCTCTGCTGAAATATTTTCACAAGATACATTCTCAATCGTTGCAGTTGATACTGTTACAGGTGCGATTGGAAGCGCTGGAGCTTCCTGTGTGGGACCAATCGGCGGAATTGGAGCTTTCATTCTCAGCGATGTAATTGAAGGTGTTGGTGGAATACATACGCAGGCAGCTTACCTTGCTCAAAATCAGCAGAATGCACGAGCTAGGATGCTCGAAGGATTATCACCTCAGCAAATTATTGACTGGCTTGTTGCAAACGATGCGCAAAACAATCCATCCGTCAGACAATATGGAATTGTTGACCTTACCCGAAATGGAGAAAGTGCTGCTTACACAGGATCGAATTGTACCAATTACAAAAATCATGTAACCGGTCCCGGCTATGCAATACAAGGAAATATCTTGCTTGGACAGGTTATTATAGATACAATGCGTTCAACTTTTTTAAATACGCCGGGTCCGCTTGCTGACAGACTGATGGCGACGCTTCAAGCTGCAAAAATTCTTGGCGCAGATACCCGTTGCGCCGCAAGAGGAACATCATCACAATCAGGTTTTGTAAAAGTTGTCAGAATTGGTGATGGAGGAACTCCTTATCTTCAAATCGTTGTACCTGATACGCCAGTCGGAACAGATCCCATAAATGTCCTGCAAGGTATGTTTGATAACTGGAAAATTGCAAAGTTCAATATAGTTGATCCATTTCTCTCACAAATTGAAGTTAGCCCTGACACACTTCCTTCAAATGGAACTTCGCAAGGTGTTATTACAATTTCTCCAAAAAATAATTCTGATACATTACTTGCGAGTGGGAAGCAGGTAATCCTTTCAAATACAGGTGCAGGAACATTAAGCAGTGTTAATGATTTAGGTGATGGAACTTATGAGGCAACAATCACTGCACCGATTGCAATTGGTTCTGACACGGTTTCTGCAATTGTAATTTCAGGTACTGATACTGTTTCTATTTTCCGGAAAGCGATAGTTACTTATGCAAATCTAACATCAATGAATGAAAACCCGGTAATACCAAATAGTTTTTATTTATACCAGAATTCTCCTAATCCTTTTAATCCATCCACGACTATCAAATACACTATCCCAACTGTTATTACGAGCGGAACAAAGCAATCTCACTTTGTAACTCTGAAGGTCTTCGACATACTGGGTAACGAGGTTGCAACTTTAGTAAATAAAGAACAGCAACCGGGGGTTTATGAAATTCTTTTTGATGCATCTTCTCTTTCGAGTGGAACATATTTCTATAAATTGCTGGCTGGTGAATTCGTGGATACAAAGAAAATGATTCTCCTCCGTTAACCCCGACAAATGACAGGACCAGCAGGCAGGTTTTATTCCGGAGAACAAATCTCAGAAGATTTATTTTGAAGTCGCACGTTTGAACTAAAATTCGCAGCTTGCTCAAGGCAACAATAGCTAATTGCCAATCATAAATTGACTTTTAATAATTATTTCACTTCTTTTGCCAAGGCTATTATATAAAATCTGAGATAGAGGGAATAACAACATTAACGACCTGTCTGTAGAATGTTCAGCAAGCAGCACACCTAAATAACTATCTTTTCATAAACCTTTTGGGAGGGGTTATGGGAAACTTTGTTCGGGTTCTTTTGTCGGTTCTTTTCTTTTCACCTTTCTTTTTTTCACAATCAATTTCCTGGCAGCAGTTAAGTGGTCCCCACGGCGGTGACATTTACTCCATTGTTCATGACAACAGTGGAAATATTTATGTTAACACCGTCTGGGGTGCAGGTCCATTTAAATCTACAGACGATGGTGTAAGCTGGTTTTCAATTAAAGAGGATTTAACTCCAAACAACGGTGAGTTTCATCCAATGAATATTAATTCAAGTGGGGAATTGTTTATTGGAGGGGCACATAGTACTGCATACCTTTGTCGTTCGACAGATGGAGGTAATAGTTGGGAGCCTTTAAATAATTTAAATACAAATCAAGGTAGTGTCATTTGTATTTCATTTGATAGTTATAATAATGTTTATGTTGGAACAGGTACAGGGATTTATAAATCGACGGACAACGGAGATATCTGGAATCAATATGGAACAATAAGCGGTGTCGAATCAATTGCGTTCAATGATAGCGGGCATGTTTTTGCCGGTACTTCTTCTGCGGTATATCGGTCTAAAGATGATGGTGCAAACTGGACACAGCTTCCAACCGGTGGAGGTACCCGTACCGTTGGAGTTGCGCCTACTGGATATGTCTTTGCAGGTTGCCAGGAAAACGCTGGTATCTTGCGTTCTACTGACAATGGTGATAGCTGGTCCTACGTTTATCCCCAAACAGTTTCGATAAGATTTGCATCTACTGTATTCTTTGACGGTAATGTCATTTATTTCCCGACTTGGGGAAAAGGAGTTTTAAAATCCATGGATAGCGGAGATACCTGGACTGAATTTAACGATGGAATAGGTTATAATTACATTAGGGCCATTACAATAAGTCCCACCGGCCTACTCGTTGCAGGAGGAGGCTATGGTATTTATAAGACTGATTACACCGGAACAAGCTGGCATTCAATAGGGCTACCAATTAGTTCTGTAAGAAAAATTGCAATTAATTCTAATGACAATATTTTTGCAACGGTTTGGGGAATCAACCGATCAACCGATGAGGGACAAACCTGGGAAACAATAAATAATGGAATTGATAATTATGACATTCGGGCAATCACCGTGAGTAATAATGGAGATATATATATTGGTGCAATCCCTCAAAATTGGTCAGTAAATAATTTATATCGATCCACTGATAACGGTGAGAACTGGGCACCTGTCCTAAGTTTTCCATTAAATAGTCTCGTAACAGTAACAGGTCTTGCTTCAGGACCCAATGGAGAAATAGTTGCAGTTGGTTCAGGGATGGGAAGCATATGCCATATTTCAACTGACATAGGACTTACCTGGACAGATGTTAGACACAACTTAACTTTTGGTCCGGGTGAAGTTGCAATAAATTCTCTTGGAGATATTTTTGTATCCGGAGGAAACCAAGGTCTGTGGCGTTTACCGGCAACCGATACAATATGGATACAAGCAGCCACTTTTCCAGTCTATGAATTTTTTATTGCTAGCAATGATTATATATATACGAAAGAAGCTAAATCTATTGATAACGGTCAAACATGGACAACTATTGGAAATGGATCCTATATTTATTCATTTGCAGAGAACTCAATTGGTCATTTATTCTTCGGAACGAATGAATATGGTCAGGGTGTTTATCGTTCTGTTGATTTTGGTGAAACGTGGGAATTGATTAGCGATGGATTACCAACATCAATAAATATCAATGCGCTCACTGTTGATTCTGAAGATTACCTTTACGCTGGTACTGGTGGAAAATCAATGTTCAAAACTACAACATCCACAGTTACAGATGCAGATGATATAAATTTTGCTCCAACAAGTTTTTCATTAGAGCAAAACTATCCCAATCCATTTAATCCAAGCACTAAAATTAAATTCTCTATTCCGTCTGTCATTGCGACTGAAACGAAGCAATCTCAATTTATCACTCTAAAAGTATATGATGTTTTAGGAAATGAGGTTGCAACTTTAGTTAATGAATATAAACCCGCAGGAAATTATGAGGTTGAATTCAATACATCATCCATCAACCATCATCCATCTTCAGGAGTGTATCTTTGTCGTATTCAAACAGAAAATTTTACTAAAACAATTAAAATGTTATACCTCAAATAAAAATCAGAGGGTATTATGAAAACATTTATTAAAACTTTGTTTTTCCTGTTAATTCTTTCCAAGATAGCCTTAACACAATGGCTTCCATGGTATCATCAACTAAGCGGAACAACAGAAGCGTTATTTGGCATAAGTTTTATTGATACGGACAGCGGCTGGGCTGTAGGTAGTAATGGTACAATTCTAAAAACTACAAACGGTGGTTTAGCCTGGGAGCCACAGACCAGTGGAACTACTTTTTATTTAAATGCTGTTTCTTTTTTTGATGCGAGCAACGGAACTGCAGTTGGTCAGTTTGGTACTATCCAAAGGACAAATGATGGTGGCAATATTTGGATTCCTCAATCAAGTGGAACAACAAACCATCTATTTGATGTCACATTCTTTGATTTAAATAATGGATGGGCAATCGGTGGTAATGGGACAATACTTAGAACTACAAATGGAGGCACAAGCTGGGTTTCGCAATCCAGCGGTACGTCTAATTTTTTGCTAAGCGTTTGTTTTAATGATATAAATAATGGTTGGATTGTTGGTGGAGGCGGAACAATACTTAGAACTACAAACGGCGGATCAAACTGGACACTACAAGCAACTGGTACTTCTGTATTTCTTAGAGGGGTTAGTTTTGCTGATGAAAACTATGGTGCCGCTGTAGGCGATGGAGGTGTTATTCTCAAAACCACTAATGGCGGTGTTAATTGGTTCGCACAATCAAGTGGAACTACCAACGCTTTCTATGCTGTCTTCTTAGCAACTTCAAATTGCGGAACTGTAATTGGGGATGTCGGAACAATTCTTAGAACAACAAATGGTGGAACTAACTGGATTTTACAAGAAAGTGGAACAACGGAAATATTGCGTGGTGTATATTTTGCAAATATTAATAAAGGTACAATAGTAGGCACGGGCGGTTTAATTCTTAGAACGCCACCGGATAGCTGGTTTCCACAAGAAAGCGGATTAACACCTGGATTACGAGCAATATTCTTTTCAGATTTAAATAATGGAATAGCGGTAGGCTATGGGGGAACAATAATTAGAACTACTGACGGAGGAGCAAATTGGCTAACTCAAACCAGTGGAACAACCGAAAATTTGTATGCAATTTCATTCGCTGACCCGAATATTGGAACTGCAGTCGGAACCACTGGAACAATAATTAGAACTACTGACGGAGGATCAAACTGGTTCCCACAATCAAGCGGAATAACAAACAGTTTATTTGATGTCACATTTTCTGATTTAAATAATGGTTGGGCAGTTGGTGGTAATGGAATAATACTTAGGACAACGGATGCTGGTGCTAATTGGGTCACGCAGACTAGCGGAACTACTGTTGGATTGTTAAGTGTTATTTTTATCAATGTTGCTAGAGGCTGGGCTGTTGGAAGTCAAGGTGTTGTTCTAAAAACTACAAATGGTGGACAGAATTGGACTCCTCAAAATAGTGGTACTTCCAACGGTTTGTATTCCGTTTATTTTACTGATCTAAATATTGGAACTATCGTTGGATATGATGGAACTATTTTAAAAACTACAAATGGTGGTTCAAACTGGTCACCACAAATTAGTGGAACTTCTAAGGAATTATATAGTGTGTTTTTCAGTGATGAAAATACTGGAACAGTGATTGGAAACGCTGGATATTATCAAAGCGTTGTTCTTAAAACAACTGATGGAGGTGGGACATGGATTCAACAATCATTTGGCAATAGATCAGATTTGTATGACGTATTTTTTATTAATGAAATGATTGGTTTTTGTGTTGGGTCAGACTATATATGGTTAGAATCACCCAATGTATTTAAAACAATCACCGGAGGTGACACACCATCAACAGAATTTCAAGCCTCAGTTTTAATTAGTGACGGATGGAATATGGTATCAATTCCGGGAATGCATCCAGTCAATCAAAATGTAAATACCTGGTGGTCTGGAAAAGACCCTGCTGCAAATGTTTTTAAATACTATGGAGGATATCTTCCAGTAAATAACACAACGCCTGGAACTGGTTATTGGATGAAGCACATTGGAGACAGGGTTTATAATACAGGAGATGAATGGCCAACAGAAGGAATACAACAACTGATTCCTCACCCGACGATACCGGTACAAACCGGATGGAACTTGTTTGGAGTTTATGAGAACTCAGTTGCAGTATCAGGATTGACAACTACACCACCGGGACTGATCAGCGGACCGGTATATGGATATTCTGGCGGTTATTACAATCCGGCCAATTTAGAACCTGGATTAGGTTATTGGGTAAAAGTTTCTGGTAACGGTGAATTAAATATCCCCGAAGTTATCTACAAAGGATCAGGAGAGTTAGAGGGTTACTTCAAAGAAGATTGGGGAAAAATTATTCTTAGCGATAATTCAGGAAAAAATTTTACGCTCTTTGCTATTAATGGTGAAGCTGATCTTGATTTTTATGAGTTGCCTCCTCTTCCACCGGTGGGAGTATTTGATATCAGGTTTAGCAGCGGAAGAATGGCAGAGGATATAAGGATTGAAGAGAAAACTATTGAGTTGAGAGAAATTAAATATCCATTAAGGGTTACAACTGAAAATATAACCATGAAAATTCAGGATGAAAATAAAACACATTTAAATGTATTGATAAATCCTGGTGAAGAAATAATAATTTCCAACCCAGCTATTAACAAGCTGATTGTTTCATACAAAGGATTCTTATCTCCTTTAGATTATGCCCTTGAGCAAAACTATCCTAATCCATTTAACCCGTCAACAACTATTTCATATTCAATTAAAGATAAAGGAATGGTGACTTTAAAGATATATGATATTCTCGGGAACGAGGTTGCAACTTTGGTAAATGAATATAAACCTGCAGGAAATTATGAAGTTGAATTTTCTGCCAAAGGCGGATCCGCCTCCGGCGGAAATACTTACAGCTTGCCAAGTGGAATTTATTTCTATCAACTAAAAGCAGGTTCCTTTGTTGAAACAAAGAAAATGATTTTACTCAAGTAACAAAATGAAATATCATTTTATGCAATAGGCAATTTCAATACTTATTTAGGAGGTATTTATGAAAAGCTCTTTAATTGTTCTTCTAATATTTTTGTTCACTTCTTCTCTATTTTCTCAGGAAACCATCTTGAGCAATTTCGATCTTGATTCGGATGGATGGTCTGTTAATGGCGGGATTCTTTATTATCAAAGTTCGGATGGTAATCCAGGTGGCTTCATTGAGTTCGAGGACAATCAGGATGGAGCTGGTGTCTTTATTTCACCTAATAAATTTCTTGGTGATCTGACACTCTATGATCAAGGGACACTCAAATTTGATTTGAAGAATACTTATAATAATGGACAGGATTCACTGTATGGATATGGGAATGTAAGAATTTCTTCCTCCAATTCTTATGCTGATAAAAATGTGGTACCCCTTGGATTTATTAGCGAGTGGACCACATTTACTATTCCAATGATAGCAGGTGATTGGGGAGTAACCGAATCCGGATGGGATTCACTACTTGCCGATGTAATAGAAATTAGTATACAAATGGACGCTCAATGGAATTATTATGATCGTGTAGGTTTAGATAATTTTTCTATAAATCCTAATTCCACAGATGTGGAGCCAGGTTTATTTTATGGCATAGCTTCAAGCTATCAGTTAAATCAAAATTATCCGAATCCATTCAACCCATCAACATCTATAAAATATCAAATTCCTGAATTAGGTTTTGTCGCACTTAAAGTATATGATGTTTTAGGAAATGAAGTTGCAAATTTAGTTAATGAATATAAACCTGCAGGAAGCTATGAAATTGAATTTGATGCAAAAACTTTGCCAAGTGGAGTATATTTATATCGATTGAAATCTGGGGCTTTTCTCGAAACGAAGAAGATGATATTGATGAAGTAAGATAGTACAAAATATTTTATTTAAGCCCCGAATTTTTCGGGGCTTCTTTTTAAAACTCATCCTCAACCAGCCAGCCTTGCGCTTTGTTGGTTGACATTTCAGAAATAAATCTTGATGGCTTGGAAAGTGTTATTCCGTCAATCCGGTTATACATATGCATCGGATAGGTGACAAAAAGATTTTGCTTTGCACGAGTTGAAGCGACATACATCAATCTTCTTTCTTCCTCAAGTGATTCAAGACTTTCAGCAGCTCTTACAGAAGGGAAGTAACCTTCAACGGCATGAATAACAAAAACTGAATGCCACTCCAATCCTTTTGCCGAGTGGATTGTGGATAGAGTCAGAAATTCATCTTCCTTATCAGTTGCGTTAATATCAGTTACACTATCTATTATCGGCTCAATTGCCATATCAGCAAGGAAAGATTCCAGCGAGCGATAATTCTCGGAAATATTCTGTAGTGTTTCGAGGTCTTTACTTCGTTTATTAAAATCATCGTACTTGATTTTAAAGATAGGATGATAATAATTGAAAACTATTTCAATTAGTTCTGCTGGCGGTGCATGAGTTGTATGGAGTTTGTAAAGGGTGGCAAAAAGCTCTTTAAGTTTTTCGTGAGCAAATTGTTTTTTTGTGCCCGGATGTTCCTCAATTGTAAGTCGTGCAGTTGCTAGTTCATCCAAAATTCTTTGAGCTGTTTTTGGCCCCACACCTTCGTGCAGTAATAAAACTCTGTACCAACTAACTATGTCTCTTGGATTGGAAGCAATTCTTAAAAATGCGAGCACATCTTTAACGTGAGCACTCTCAATAAATTTTATTCCACCAAATTTCTGAAAAGGTATTCCTGCCTTTGCTAATTCAATTTCAAGATCAAATGAAAAGAAAGAAGAACGAAACAATACAGCAATATCTTTAAGACTTACACCTTCCTCCTGAAGCTCAAGAATTTTTTCGACAATGAACTTGGATTGCATATTCTCATTTGCTGCAGCTACGATAAAAGGCAGTTCACCACCCAGCCTTTTTGTGTAAAGAACTTTTGTGTATTTCTCAATCGCTCCGTCATAAACATGATTTGCAAAATCCAGAATGGTTTGAACGCTTCTGTAATTTTCTTCAATCTTAATAATTTGCGCATCCGGGAAAAGTTTTGGGAACTCCATTATATTTTTGAAATTTGCGCCGCGGAAAGAATAGATGGATTGTGCATCATCGCCAACAACCATAACATTTCCATTGTGCCCTGCTAATCCTTTAACAATGTCTGCCTGCAGTTTGTTGGTGTCCTGGTATTCATCCACCATTAAAAAATTAATTACGGAAAGAAGATTTTTCGATGCAGCATTTTCACTGGAAAGAAAATCTCTCAGATATAGTAGCAGATCGTCGTAATCCAGCAGGTTATTTCGTCTTTTGTAATCAATATAGATTTTCTGAATTTTTAATATCTCATCAAGTTCCAGAAGAAAATGAGGATACTCTTCTTCGATGATAAGTTCGACAGGTTTTTCTGTATTTGCCGAAAAGCTGTAAATTTTATTCAGAGTTTCTTTTTTGGGGAATCTTCTTTCCTTACTAATTAATCCTTCCTGCGAACGGATGAGATTGATAATATCTTCGCTGTCTCCCTGGTCAAGAATTGTAAAGTTAGAATCAAGTCCAGCAGCTTTAGAATATTTTCGGAGAGTTACATTTGCAAAAGAATGAAAAGTACCACCACGAATTTTTGAGCATCGATCATCTAGCAAAACTGAAGCGCGTTTCAACATTTCGTTTGCAGCTTTGCGTGTAAAAGTCAAAAGTAATATTGAATTTGGATCGTAACCGGATTCTATTAGCCTGGCAACGCGATAAACCAATGTCCTTGTTTTTCCTGTGCCAGCACCTGCAATAATTAAGAAAGCACCATTTACAGCGGAAACAGCTTCGTATTGGGATGGGTTAAGTTCCTGCTGGTAATTTATAACAAAACGGGATTCGTCAACTTTTTTTTCGAATCCCGTTTTACCAACTCGTGTCAGTATATATTTTTTTTGGTTCATCTGCGAAGTGCTTTTGGCTTTCCAAGAATTTCCGAGAAGATAATATATTCTTTAAGTGTTGATGGATTTTCGATTTTCGATTTCACTGTTAATGCTAATCCGCTGTAAACAGCTTCTTTCTTAACCAGAGATTCTTCAAACAATGCTGCTTTTTTTTCAACACCTGAATCAACCCGCGAAGTTCTTTTCTTAACTTCAGCTTTTTTCCTTTCCCAATCTTCAACATAATGTTCTGATTCTGTTTTGGTTCTCCAGCTTTCACTTAATTTTTCTTCGGCAGGAATTTGTTGCCTGGACTGTTCCTGCGAAATTGGAGGGATCCGCATTTGCGTTTGCTCGTCACCAACTTTGAAAAAGTCCTCCAGCTCCTTTAAAATATCGTATTCCACTTTTTGCTGAGATGGAGGAGTAGTTACTTCAGCAGTTTCCGTTTGATAGTATTCTTCGGCTTGTGGCTGCCGGACAGGCGGTTTTTGCTGCTGCTGCTGTTTCTTCTTTTTAAAGATGCTGCTCAGAAAGCTGATAATAATTATCAGGTAGATTAATATTTCGAATACGTTGTCCATTTAAATTCTAAACTAATAAACCAATACTAACTGCTCTTTTTAGTTTCGCCAGGTTTTGCAATTGAATCACGCATATCAGTATCAGCCTGAATATTTTTGAGCTGATAATAATCCATTACTCCAAGCCTTCCTGATCTGAATGCTTCAGCCATGGCTTTTGGGACTTCTGCCTCAGCTTCAACAACTCTTGCCCTCTGCTTTGCAACTTCAGCAATGTTTTCCTGTTCACTTGCAACTGCAGCTGCTCTTCTTTCTTCTGCTTTTGCTCTTGCAACTTTCAGGTCAGCTTCTGCCTGATCAGTCTGAAGCATTGCACCTATATTTTGTCCTATATCAACATCTGCAATATCAATTGAAAGTATTTCGAATGCAGTTCCTGAATCAAGACCTTTTGCTAGAACACCTTTAGATATTTTATCAGGATTCTCTAAAACTTCTTTATGAGAATTGCTTGAACCAATTGTAGAAACAATTCCTTCACCAACTCTTGCAAGAACAGTTGCTTCACCTGCACCACCGACTAACCTGTCAATGTTTGCTCTCACAGTTACTCTTGCAATTGCCTTTAATTGAATGCCATCTTTTGCGACTGCAGCAACAAGCGGCGTTTCAATCACTTTTGGAATGACTGACATCTTAACTGCTTCCAAAACATCTCTTCCTGCAAGATCAATTGCAGCGGCACGCTCAAATGGTAATTGTATATTTGCTTTGTCGGCTGAGATTAAAGCCGCAACAACTTTCTTAACATTTCCACCGGCAAGGTAATGTGCTTCAAGCATTCCCATCTGCATAGTTAAACCGGCTTTTGTTGCGTTGATCATACTATCAACGATTACACTTGGTGGTACTCTTCTCAATCTCATTCCGATCAAATCACGAAAAATTTTGATCTTTACTCCTGATGAAATTGCAGCAATGTATAATCTCACCGGAACAAAGTACAGAATTAGAATTAAGAAAAGAATTATTGCAATAATTATTACTAAAGATAGTCCAGGTACAGCTTCCATTTTTTCTCCAAATTTTTATATTTTTTGTTTGGCAATATAGGTCTTTAAAAAGTAAATTTCTCGGTTAATTGGATTCAAGGAATCAGTCTGCGTGTCATACATTCCGATGATCTGATGCACAATCTGACTTAGTGGCGAATTAGTGGCAAGATTATCGTCTCAACTTGAATTGTCAGAAAAAAAATTACCGCCGTTTTTACTTTAATCCCATTATTTAGATAAGACTGAATGGCACTCATTTTGTCCTTCTCAATCTCTTTGGCGGAAATAATGCATTGCGATTACCAGTAAACTGGGATATTATTGCCTGAGTCATAATTACCAGAATGAAATATTCTTAAATATTATGTTTATATTAGTTGAACTTTTGGCTGATAAAAGTGGTTTTTTAATACATAATCAAGAAGGATAAATATAAAATGGATGGAAATTTTTCGGATAGATTGCAGGATGTGATAAGGTTAAGCCGCGAGGAAGCTCTTAGGCTTGGGCATGATTACATCGGCACCGAACATCTTCTTTTAGGTATTATTAGAGAAGGGCAGGGTGTTGCTGTTAGAATATTGCGCAATCTTGATTGTGATTTATTGAAATTGAAGAAAGCAATTGAAGATACTGTTAGAACTTCAGGCGGAACATTAACGATTGGAAATATTCCTCTGACCAAACAGGCAGAAAAAGTTTTAAAGATAACACAGATCGAATCTAAAATTTATAAAGCTGATGTCATCGGTACCGAGCATCTACTTCTTTCACTTTTGAGAGATGAAGATAATATTGCAACTCAAATTCTTCATCAGTTTAATATAAC
>JACZKK010000107.1 GCA_014860115.1 Ignavibacteriaceae bacterium | reverse complement strand
TTTAACGGCTATTTAACCTGGCGTCCGGTTGTCACTTACGGAGTTGATTATCAGCTGGATTTCAGAATTATCACTATTCCGGTTGAAGATTTTTTCTACGGAATATCTTTGCTCTGGATGAATACAAGTCTCTTTAAATTTTTAATTAGAAAAAACGGTGTTGTAAATGTTAACAAATAAATGGTATCTGGTTTGTCCTTCCGATGAACTGAAGAACGAAATCAGACAATATAAAATTCTCGGAGAGGAAATAATTCTCTTCCGAAATCCTGATAAAACAATAACGGCTCTTGAAGACAGATGCTGTCATAGAAACGTAAATCTTTCTCTGGGATATTTAAATAACGAAAGAGTGGTCTGCGGTTACCACGGATGGGAATACGATAAGACAGGTGCCTGTGTGCAAATTCCGTCGCAACTTCCGGGAGATAAAATTCCTCCGACAGCAAAAATAAAAACATATCCCGTTCAGGATTTCAACAAATGGGTGTGGATTTTCATTGGTGAAGCAGAAAAAGCAAGCAATGTTCAGCCGACAGACATTCCCGAAATGAATGAGTGGCCTTTCACATACAAATCATACACAATCAAAGCTGACCTTGAAACAACAGCAGAAAGCCTGATTGATCCTTACCACATTGCTTATGTTCATCGCAACTCGATTAAATCTTTTATGGGGCAGATACAGGAACATCCTGCCGATTTCAACCTTAAAATTCTTGAAGATGGAGTTGAGGGATTTTATAAACGTGCTAACGTCGGAACAATCGCAGAAAAAACTTATTTCGGTAATGAAGAAAACATCGGGACAAGAATTAGATTTTATTATCCAAATATTTCCCGACTTGAAATTCGTTTCAAGCAAAGAATATTATTAATTCTCGAGCACGTTTACCAGGTGGATGACCAGCACGTAAATATGATGCAGATAACTTTATGGAAAAATATTTTTCCGAAATTTCCTGCGTTCGCAAAATGGTTTATGGGAAAAAAATCGGAGAAGATTGTTACCGAGGACATTGACTTCCTCGCATCAAATCAGAAAATACTGAAACGTGCTGGCGAAAATCTTCACGAAGTAAGTGTAAAGGGGGATGAAGTATCATTGAGCTTCAGAAGATTCTGGAGAAAAAAACTTCAAGGGGAATGATGACTGCAACCACTCCCGATACACTAATCCAAAACAAAAAGGAAGTTCCATCCGAGTTTAACAGGATTGCAAAGCGATACGATCTCGCAACTTTTCTGAGTCAGGGTTACCAACAGGATTTGCAAACCAGCGTTGATAGAATGAACCTGAAAGGAAACGAATACCTCGCCGATCTTTGCTGCGGGACGGGGAAGTCAACCATTGCCTGTTTGAACAATCTTCCGAACGGAAAAGTAATAGGAATTGATAACTCAGAAGGAATGCTTGAAGCAGCAAGAGTAAAACTTATTCCGAAATTTGGTAAAGATAAAGTAACTTTCGCTCAGCAAGATGTGATGAATCTTGATCTGGCAGACAAATCCCTCGATGCAATTTTTATGGCTTATGGAATCCGTAATATGCCTGACTTTGAAAAGTGTGTGAGAAATCTTCATCGTGTTTTGAAACCCGGCGGAAAAATATGCTTCCACGAATACGCAATCAGCAAATCTTTCGCTTCAAAACTTTACTGGAAATTTTTAGGATACTTTTTAATAATTCCTTTTGCCGGGCTTACAACCGGTTCAACCAAAATCTTTCGCTACCTGATAAAGAGTGTTGAGACTTTTCTTTCTCCAAATGAGTTTGTTGACTTGATGAAGAAGGCCGGATTTGAAAACATCAAACGCTCTCCTCTCGGAAGCTGGAGAAAACCGGTTTTACATACATTTATTGCACAAAAACCAACTCAATAACTATGAGCATAA
>JACZKK010000106.1 GCA_014860115.1 Ignavibacteriaceae bacterium | reverse complement strand
GAGTAATATTTAGGAATGTAGGGATTTGAGCCACAGCCGATATCAATAGCAGTTCTACAATTGTATAAATGTGTTGACAAGAATGAAAAAAATTTTTTCTCTTTATCACCAAAAATTTTTATTAAAAAATAGTATAATTTCTTTATCAACTTTTTTCACTCATCCAATCTGAGATCAAGCGTAACTTATTATCTACTGGCATTAATACATCTTTTTTAAAAATGAAAGAGAATAGTCCGGAAAAAAATCCCCATATAGGATAAACATTGCCGGTAATAAATCGTTTACATACTCCGAGGAAAAAATAAGATAGTGCAAATAATTTGGATGGGAATTTATTGTACTGGAGATGAAAGAGGATTAATTCTCTTGAATCAATAAAGGAGAATTTCTTCTTGTTCATTTTACCGGTTGTGTTGCCAACTTTGTGATAAGAAACTGCTGACGGCTGGCAGACAACTTTTTTATATTTCAATTTAACTCTTGTACAGAATTCAAGCTCACTGGCAAAAAAACGGTCGGATTTGAAAAAGTATCCCATTTTTTTCAATAGATCTTTTTTAACTGCAAAAGTACCACCGAAAATGCAGTCGCATTCAGTTAGCACAGAAGGATCTTTGCTATTCATAACGCCTGTATTCCAGTTTATATATCGTGCAGGAAGGTCAGTTTTGGAATGATCAGAAAAGAATGTACCTCTTGCACCAGCCACCCCGATTTCTGAATCGGACTGTAAAGTGCGAATCAGATTTCTTATACAATCCTTTTCAAGCTCAACATCGCTTTCTGTTCTTATTATAATTTCACTCTGATCAGAAGAGTTTTCATAGCCGGAATTATACGCAGCAGCTATTCCATAGTTTCGGCCAAATGAAATTAATTCGTTCCTGTAAAAAAAATTATTCGCTTCAAACCATTCTTTAATTTTTATTTTTGAGTCATCTGAAGAACCGTTATCAACGATAATTATTTCAACTTTATTAGGTGGGTAATCCTGTTTTTTAACGGATTCAAGATAAGCAATAATTAATCCTGGTGTATTCCAGTTTGGAGTAATAACAGTAACTATAGGAAAGTCATTCATTTTTTTCTAGAGTTATAATAAAGCGATTTATGCAAACATCATTTATGATTTAATTTTTAGGTGAGAATATTGGAAACCCTTTTCATTTCCAAAAATTGTATTAAACATAAGTTCTAATCTTTGTTTATAAGTGTGTTCTCTATGTGCCCTCTCTTTACCAGCCTCAGCTATATATTTTCTTTCTTTATCCTGCCTTAAGTAATAATCCAGCTTTTCAATAAGGTCATTATAATTTTCAAATGCGACGATTTCTTTATCCAAAGAAAATAGCTGATCTAAACATGGTTTGCTGTTTATAATTTGGAATCCACCACAGGCAGGGATTTCAAAAGCTCTGCAGTTAACTCCCCAGATTTCAGCAGGGTGCAAGTTATTTAGAACTATTTTTGCGGCGCCAAATGCTTTCGCTTTTTCATCACCGGTTATATAATAGTCCATAACCATTTTTTTTATATTAGAAATATCCATCCAACCAGGTGCAGGATTGCCCCATATTTTTACATTATATTTAGTTAGGTTATTAAAAAAAGCTGCTCTATTAGTATACATATTGCCAGCAGTTGTAATATCGCATTCATAGTCTTTTCGATCCTCTGTTGTCAACTTAATAGGTTTATGTACTAAAGGATTGCAGCATTCTGGTAGATAGAAAGCATTTTTAATTAGCTCATTTCTTAAAATAGTAACAATATAAGGGTCTTTGAAAAATAAATAATCATAATCAGCATTTAAAAACATAGCTCGATTGAAATTACTTATCGCGTCAGGAAACCAAATAACTACGGGTGATTTTGAGCTATGTTTTATAATAGTAACCTGCTCTGGTGTTAAAAAATCATGAACCGATATTGTAAGCTCGATCTTGTACTTTTTAACAAATCTAAAAAGCTTATTAGATTCTATCCTATTAATAGCTGGAAAATGAGTGGCAGCGTTATATATTAAATTCTTAAAAAGGATATACCCCTTAACTATCTTTGAATTCGAATAAATTGTTTTTAACCCAGGCTGAAATACATAAACCTTATGACCCATTAATCCCAAAGTATCAAAAATATGGTGAGTAAATGTATCTTTATATAGTCTTCCTATTAGTAAAATATTCATATCGTGAAATTACTTTTATAAACTTTTTAATCCATCTATAATATTCTGAAAAGAATTTCGTTTAATTAAATTTTGAGAATTTAGTCCAAATTCATTTAACCTGCTATTATTAATTAAAGAGTTAAGTTTTGATTTCAACTCAATAATATTTCCGGTTTCATAACTGTAACCATTAAAATCTTCAATTACAAGATCTTCGCAGGAACCAACAATATTTGAGACAATGACAGGTAAAGCAAAGATCATTGCTTCGTTTACTACAAGTCCCCAGGTTTCACCAGCACCGGAGGGAAGAACGAAAATATCTGCAGCAACATAATATTTTCCAATTTCAGTTTGATTTTTGAATCCAACTAAGTAAACATCTTTTAATTTATTTTTAAAAATGTAATTTTCTATTTCATTCCGCAATTCACCATCACCTAAAAAAACTAATGCAGTATTTGCACTGTTTAGTAACTGATATGCTTGCAGCAAATCCATCGGTCTTTTTTTAGGTATAAACTGACCTGAGAAAAGTATGATTGTTTTGTCAATTGGAATACCCAACTCTTTCCGTAATTCGGGTTTCTTATCTTTATATTTTTCATATTCAGCTGTGAACCTAGCATTATCTACAGCGTGCGGGGTGAATATTAGTTTGCTTTGAGGTACGCCATAATATTCATAAAATAATTTATTCTCTTTCCCGACGTATAGGAAATAGTCAATTAGCCTAAATAATATTTTTCCAAGTATAATTCTTTTAATAAAAAGTATTGTCTTACTTTTTAATATTTCCTGTTTGTATGGATTATCGCCTCTAACACAGATTTTTAAACCAAAAATTTTAGCGCATCCTAAAGATAGAATATAGCTGCAATAATTCCATCCAGGTATAACTACTAAGCTTCCTCGTTCATTCTTAAGTGCATTGAAAATTTCAAAGTTGATTAATCCAAAGAAACCGTTAAAGATAGAAGGTTTCCAGGAATTGTTCTTAAGAAATTTATAATTGTAGCCTTCAAGCATAGGAATATCCCAACCTGCAATTTCACCCACCTCAGGATGAATGTTACTGCTCCGTGTTCCATAATCATCACAATACAAAACAGTTAAATAAAGATTTCCATTTTTTGCCATCTCAACAAAAAGCGGGGAGAAGTATTGAATAGGATGAGAAAGAAGAAAAAATATTTTTTTCTTTTGATTCATGTAGAATACTTGTTTAGAATTTGCTCAACCTTTTCCGCGTAATGTTTATGTCCAATATGTTTCAGCTTTTCTGCATTGCTCAGGCTGAAAGAATTATAGTAATCATACTTTTCACAGAATTCAATTATTTTATCAGTCATATCATTTATGTTCAAAGGATCAAAAAACAGCATCTGCAATTTAAAGTATTCAGCAAAGTCAGTCAGCGGCGGAACATTTGAGCAAAGAATTGGCTTACCTGAATATACTCCTTCGAGGACAGCACCGCTGGCTGCTTCCCACAAAGTCGGTGCGATTACGCCATAACAATTTTTGTAAAGAAAATTTATTTTAGCATCGGGCAGGTAATCATATATTAAAACCTGGTCATTCAAATTAAGTTCGCGGATTCTTTTTTTTACAGATTCTTTAACATCAGTTACGCCGCCTCCTACAAGCACAAGCAGGGGAATATCTTTATTTTTTCCAAGTGCAAGCTTATATCCTTTAATTAATCGTTTATGGTTTTTTCTTTCACCAAAAAAGGAAACATACAGGAGATATTTTTTGTTAACCAGCTCTTTGACCTCTTCCGTTGTTTCGTTTACATTATGTGCTGATATGAATGGAATCAGGAACCAGTCCTTCTTTCTTTCAGGAAAAAATTTCAGGAACTCCTGCATCGGGTAATTCCAGGAAGTGATCAATGCAGTAGCATTCTTTGCGAGTACTTTAACGTAACGCAATTCCTCGTCGTAAGTTTCGGGTAATAGAGCGTGTATAGCGGCAATAATTTTAGTGCTGTCGTGCAGTGGTGTCATCATATGGAAAGGATAAAACACAAAATCAAATTTTGTATTGTAACTTTTAATTTTTCTTACGACGCATATTCCATCTTTTTTACCGAGTGTTAATGTCTTAACGGTTTGTGAAATAAATTTTTGAACCGGATCAATCAGTATTCTATCCGGCTCAATGAATGGAAATCTCTTTTTATAGAACTCAAGGTTCTCGAATGGCACTTCGATGTAAATATCGACAGGGAGGAGTTTAAGTGAATCAAGAACAAAGTAGGCGTAGTTTTCAATTCCGCCGGAAGCCCCGGGATGAAAAAATCTCAGGTCAACTAAAATTTTTTTTCGGTTCATTAACTTCTTTAATCAGGTTAGGAATTTTGAGAGTGTATATATTGTCCAAATACGTGACCAATGAATTTTACTTTGTTGAAATTCGTCGCTCAAATTTAATAATGCTTTGGTGTTAAAATAATCTTCCATTTTTTTGTTTACCAATGATTCGTTCACGGCCTCCTTGATTTTGCCGCTCCGTATCCAATCCGCAAACGGAAAAGTAAATCCCTGTTTTGGTCTGTGGACAATTTCATCCGGCAAATCACCGGTTGCATCGACGAGCATTTTTTTCGGGAAGTTTTTGTCAAAACCACTGTCGAGGTACGGCAGCACTGCACCATATAACAAATGATCAACAAACGGTACCCTTAATTCCAGGGAATGTGCCATACTGAAGACGTCGCTATCGCGGAGGAGCTGGTTGCGCATGTAAACGCAGCTTTCGAGCGCCGATACCATTACTAAATTATTTTTACCTGTCACCCTGAGCGGAGTCGAAGGGTCATTGATCCATACATTCATAAAATCATACTCACCAGCGATTGAATGGTTGTATGGGTGTATGTTTGTATGCGGCCAGCCGAGTTGATTCAGTTCTTCAGTAGTAAACAATCCACGTATCAACCTGTATTCTGCGTTTAGTGCATCAGGATTGTTAAAATATTCGATTGCTTTTGCAGGGAGTTGGTTCTTTAATAATACACTTGCAGCTTTCATCAATTGTTTTGCTAGCGGCAGTGATTTTATTCTCTGGTATTTCGGAATATTTATAAAGGACGGATAGCCGCCGAGAAGTTCATCGCCGCCAAGTCCGGAAAGAACTACCTTCAATCCAAACGATGCCGCCGCTTTAGAAACGAAGTAAGTGTTAATGCCGTCAATAGTCGGCTGGTCCATTGCTTCAATTATTTTATCGAAGTCATTTATCAGTTCGTCTTCCTGCAATCTGTACTCAAAGTGATCAGTTTCATATTTCTTTGCCGCAAGGTTGGAATATTTTGATTCATCCAGCTTATTGCCGGGAAAAGTGACCGAGATGGTTTTTATTTTTTCGTGTCCTGCTTGTCTCATCAAAGAAACAATTGCAGTCGAGTCAATTCCGCCTGAAAGAAAAGCACCAACTTCAACATCAGAAACCATATGCGCGCGGATGGAATCGAGCAAGGAATCACGGATCAAATGCTGTGCATGGCTGTATGGTTGTATGGATGCATGGATATTAATTAGGTCTGTGAACCTCCAATACTTTTGACATTGGACATTGGACATTTGACATTGAAGCCAGTGCCCCGGAAGAAGCGCTTTCGTTTCTTCATAAATTGTTAACGGTGCGGGAACGGAACCGGTTCTTAAAAAAGCATCCATTCCTTGCATTGAAAGAGTCAGTCCGTTATTGTAATGCTTAATTGCTTTCAGCTCAGAAGAGAAGATGAACTCGTTATCGTTGTGCAGATAGTAAAACGGCTTGATTCCGAAACGGTCGCGCGCAGCGAATAATCTTTTCTCCTTATCATCCCAGATAGCAAATGCAAACATTCCTCGCAGTTTGTTCAAACATTCAGGTCCTTCCAGTACATAAAGTTTAAGTATCACCTCTGTGTCACTGTTCGTTTTGAATTTATTGCCGACTGCCGACTGCCGACTGCCTACTTCCTTCCTTAATTCTTCGAAATTATATATCTCACCATTGAACACAATGACATACCTGCCATCCTCAGAAACCATCGGCTGGTGAGCAGCAGGGGAGAGGTCGATTATGGATAAGCGGCGGTGAACCAAAGCGATGCATGGTTGTATGGTTGTATGGTTGCATGATTCATAATAGCCCGAGTCATCAGGTCCGCGATGAGCGAGCACGTCTCGTGCTGATAAGATTCTCTCTTTATCAACCGGCTGTCCGTTAAAATTAATTACACCGAATATGCCGCACATTTTTCAGTAATGTATAATTATCAATATAGAATGTATAATTGTAAAATGAAAAATTAGGGTGGTACGTTAAGTGATTATTCCTGCAGATTCTCACGGTCAATCAATTATCCTAAAATTTCTCTAATCCTGCTGAAGCTCTTCGGCATCTGCTTTATCTTTTAAGCGGTTAGTGCTTAACTTATTCTTTATCAGATCTTCTTTGGATATAAAATTAGCGATTGAATTACCAAACTTTACTTTTTCTGTTCTTTTATTAGCCTCATTAAAACTAACTCCATCAATCTTATTCATAATATCAATTCTGACCGGGCTGACGCCCAATTGAACTACTCGTCCTTCAGTTATAAAATCTTTTGTAGTAATATTTAATGACACCAGACCAAACTCGGTAAGGACTCGCATCATTAAACCGGCATTTTCATCTGATCTTTCAATAAAGATATCCAGATCCCCAGTATTTCTGGGTTTTGCGTATAAAGCAAAAGCATAAGCACCAACGATCATATACTTTACTTTATGCTTATTTAATAATTCTATAAACTCTTCGAAGTCTTTTTCTGCTTTCATCATATTCTTCTTGTTTGTTAAAAAGTTGAATATACTGCTCCCTCAAAAACTGGACAGCGGTCAGTTTCTCTTCGAATGATTTGCCCTTCCAGTAATTAGTATCATCCTTATCTGCGATTGAATTATAAGTAACTCTGGCTTCTTTAATCATAGTTATTTTTCTTTTTAATGCATTAAAATAATGATTAAATCGTAAAACATCTATTTAAACCTTATCAGTTTAAAATCTGTCAATAAGCTAATGTAGATGAAAAACAAAGGAAGCTGAACGGAACCAACTCCAACCCACCAGGCTTCGAACTGTGCGTGAAGAATGAAGGCTGCGAGGGAAGCGACCAAGATGCTGCCTGCCCCGGCATAATGCAATGAAGACGGGGATGCTGGATGCCGGATTCCGGATATATCTTTTACATCTGGTAGCTGCCTGTCGGTACGCAAGGTCTGGTATCTGGTACCTGCCTGCCGGTAGGCAAGGTCTGGTAACTTTTGGAGCAGATAGATTATTGGAAGAAGAAATAGTATCAATCCAATCACTCCGGCTTCTTCAACCAATGCAAGCACACTGTTTCCTTTTTCTCTTATGAGTCTGCCGTCTTCAAATCGATCGCTGTATTCACCTGAGCTTATTTCAGGATGACTGATTCCGTAGCCAAGTCCGAATAATCCACCTTCGAGTGCAGCTTTGTACGAAGGTTCCCACATCCACATCCTTGATGAATAAACTTCAGGAAAATCTTTTTTAATAATTGTATCCGTAAATTGATTCAGCGATGGTATAGAATAAATAACGATTACGTGCACCGCAGCAATTGCAAAACCATAAGCGAGAACTTTCCAGTTTCTGTTTAGTATTAAGAAAACTATTACACCAAATATTAGAGAAAGAATTGCAGAACGGGAATAAGTGAGAATAAGAAGTATAAAGTTTAAAGTTAAAAGTATAAAGAGGAGTACTTTGAGCTTTTTACTTTGATCTTTGATCTTGAAACCGAAGACTGTGGGAATAGTAAAAAGTATTACACTTGCCAGCAAATTCTGATGTCCGAAGAAACCCATAAAACCTTTGCCGTGTCCTGCTGTCCAGCTATCAAAAGGAATATTCGTGATTAGTGAAAACACACAGAGCAAAACAACAATAAGATTAGCAGGGAGGAGGAAGTCAAAAATATTTTTGTTTGAATACCTGATCCATAAAATTCCTGCAGCAATTGAACCGATTGATATCAAAATAAAATATAAAGCTCTTGCTGCGGAAACTTCGGGGTAGGATGACCAAAGTGCAGTCAATAAAAACCAGAGACCAGGGAGAAGGAAGAGGAAATATGGTTGATGGATGATGGAAGAAGGAAGACCTGTCCGGCGAAGCAATAGCGAAGACGGATGTTTGATACCGGATTCGGGATGCCGGATATCAGTTCTCTGATTCTCCTGTTTGTGATGACTTTGGACGTTGGACTTTGAACTTATCAACAATAAAACTATAAAAAACACACACATCACCGGAACTGTGTAATAGATAAAGCTGACTTCTTCAATCGATCGGCTGATGATTGCGATTACAAAAAATGGAACTGAGTATTTTACGACTTTTTCAGGGTTCAAGATTTGTTATTTCAGATATTGGCGTAACATGTTCTTCCTCCGCTGACTTTCTGAACATTATGAATATTTTTGTTATCAAGAGAGTGAAGATGTAACTCCATGTAATTATCAGCAGCCAGAGATAGTTGATCATAAGAACGCCCTGCATAATTACAGCGTATACAATTACAAATGCAAAGATGATCAGGCTGAAAATTATCGAAATTGTTTTTTGTTTTTCATTGCCCAATGATTTGAAGAGATATGCATTTACAGGGAAGTGGAAAATTACATAAACAGAGTACCCGGTAATCATCAATGTTAAGATGCTCAGAACATAGTTATAGTTTACTGAATCGGGAATCAGGCCCGGGAAAAAGTTAACGACAATAAGTAGTGAAGTTGCATAAACAGCTACCATTGATGCGGAAAGAGAAAATCCTTTTTTGAGAATGCTGGCTTTGCTTGGCTTTGCTTCAGAAAAAAGAAATTGCTCGATGATAACCCCGATATAAAACATGGGTGCGGTTAGCCCCCACGCAAAAGTATATGAGTTTGCAAGATCAAGTGAGAAGAAATGATTAACAAAATATTTATCAGCTGCCAGTGCAAGTGATACCGCAGAGTTGATCACGAAAGCCGAAAGTCCGACCTTGTAAAATTCTTTAATGTTTTGGAATGCCGTGTCTTTGACTCTGATGTATCTTGGAAGTCCGGATAGCAGCCATAAAATACCTACTGCAGGTAATGCTATAAAAAAATCAATTCCAAAAAAGATTACAGCAGGGATTAAAAGTAAATGCAGAACTGAATATAAAATTGTCAGTATCACATAGTCTTTATATCTGCCGGTAAATAAAAGATGAAAATTAAAAATACCGGTTACTGATATAAAAATGCTGTAGGCAATGATAGATAATATTTCAGGCAGATTATTAAATGGTGAAGAAATTAATTGCAGAACTAAATAGACAGCAATAGCGTTGACTGCAACAGCAGCAGCAGCCATTTTCAGGCTGACACCTACTCGCGTAATTGCAATATTGAATCCGAGTGATCCGAATAAAATAATTATAGAAGCTGTATAATATATCTGGTTGAACTGGTTATAAGTTTCAGCATTGAAAAAGTAAGCGAACAGCAGAAGCATAACTTTTGTTGATGCAACCGCAACTCCAAGGAAGAATAATTTTTTAATATTTGTTAATTTGTTTAGCGCCATATTGCTTCGTCAATAATTTCCTTGTCATTCCTGCGATCCGGCGATTGCCGGAGAGTCAGGAATCTAATCGCTAATCCCTGTCTGATTCCGAACCCGTCTCCACTTCGTTTCGACGAGGCAAGCAAGCCGGAATGACTTCATTGCTGATATGACTTGGAATAAATTACTTGAGTAAAAATAGCGAATAATTTTTCTCAGAAGAATTATTTATGCTATCAGAGGGATGAGCCAACCTTAATTCTCAGATTAAGGAAGAGAGATGTGAACCCAAAGCTCCCGCTTTTTGTATTCGTCATTGTAACGCTGGGTCCAATTGATATCGTGCTGAATGCCCAGTAATCAAAAATCTTTTGAACCTGAAGATCGAGAACATATTGAGGCTGGCGTACCGGACTGTTAAACATCGCATCGAATCTTAAGTCAAATACACTGCCTGCAAGTGCAAGTTCACGTCCGGTAAATCCAATGTGCCATTCATCAATAAACTGCGCGACATAAAATTTGCCTCTTGTCGCCCCAAGCACTTTCACCGGATATCGCATTTCCCAATTAATATAGGAACCGGTGAGCAGGTAAGGCTGGTATTTAATGGATCCATCCGGATTGTAAATGATGTTATCCTTGTTAACAGTCTGTGCTGTGTACTTTAAAATCTGAGTCTCCGAAAAATCCTCGGATACACTTAAATATCCAATTTCAAAAAAATTACCAAAGGGGATTACATAGGCGAACTGGAATCCTTCAGTTACAAAAAGATTATTATGATTTTCTGAACCTTTTAATTCAACAAAGGCATCGACAGCAGTAAATAAGCCGCCCCTGAATCCCAGTATGTGAAAGTTTGCCTCAACAAAATTTGTTTCGAGTGCTCCTGAATATGGTGTTCCAAATCCAAAAGAAAGTCCAATATCCTTTTTTATAGGAATGCCGAATCTCTCACCACCCTGAAATTGCATATAAGGATTAATATATCCGAGTGATGGTGATATTTGAAAAACACTTGGTGGATTTAAAATCTTATCGAATCTTAATTTATTTATAATTCTGGTATAAACGCTTCCGTAATTTATAGTTTCCTCGAGATTCAGTTTAAAAGGGTAAGTTAAAATTCTCGCACGCAATTCCGGATTCAATGCAAGGAAAGGATAAAGAGCGCCTTTAATAGATATTGTTTGATTGTTAGCATCACGTACGTCAACAACTATTTCTGCCTTTGGATCGGGCGGATCGATAAATAATGCTTCCTGGATCTGGATGAATAAGCTGTCATCCAACGGCTCCATCTGGTAATAGTTTACAGGTTCTTCATCTTCCTGTGCAGGAGCAACAAATGAAATTATAAATGCTAGTACAAATGCAATATAAAGGTAATCTAGTTTTCTCATCCTTAATTCAACTTTAGTTTGTTCGGATTGATAAATATTAACGATAATTATACCAGAGAGTATTTATACTTTATGCAGGGAAATAAAATATGCAGTCAATTGTATGAGTATTTATGTTCTCTGGCGGTTAATTTTACCGTCATTAGTTTAGATGCAAAGTTCGGATTTATTTTTGCGGGGCTAATATATTGAAATGATTTGAAAAATATCAGTCAGAGTTTTATTTCATTAAAGATTATTTCAAAATTGATAATAATTTGATTGAGTCGATTTATTCCATAAATTTATTAAAACAAAAAAAAATAATGTGATGCGAATTATACTTGCCATTTTATCCTTATTAATATTTTTCTCAGTCAGCACATTCTCGCAGCAGGAAGACTACCAGCTTGGTTTAAGCCAGAACTATCGTGGTCAAAATCAGGGTGCATACTATGATTACTCTGACCCCGATGGTTTAAACATAAAAGTATCTGTTTGGGGTTATGTAAAATACCCTGGAAGATATGTTATTCCTCAGAGAAGCGATATTAAAGATTTGATTTCCTATTCTGGCGGAATTTCTGATGATTCTTATCTTGATGAGATCCGGGTTTATAAAGTACTGCCCGATTCATCTCAACAGATGATGAAATTTAATTATGACGACCTTTGGTGGAATGAAGATCTTAATCAAAATCTCACACTATATAAAATGGAAGCTGGTGATGTTTTAGTCGTACCAGGCAGACCAAGACTGTACTGGGAGAACTACCTTACATTAGGACTTTCAATCGTAGGTGTTTTACTTTCATTAACTACTCTAATTGTAACAACTAATAAATAGCATGGCAGAAGAAATAAAGGACGATTACAACGTTCTTCAAACAAATACTTTTAAAGATTATTTAAGAATAATAAGAGCTAACTGGATACCGGTTAGTTTAATAACGCTCTCCGGTTTAGTGGTTGCGCTTATTTATGCGTCAAATGCGATTGACATTTATAAGTCAACTGCTGCATTAAAAATATCACGTCCTCAAGGTGGAAGTGTTTTAACATCTCCATTACTTCCTGAATTTCAGGAATGGGGGAACGACAGGTTTATTGCAAATGAAATTGAAATTATGCGGTCGTTTACTGCAAGGCAGATGGTTGCAGTTACATTGATTGATAGTTTCTACAGGGACACCGACAAAGCCCGTTACTATATTCTTAAAGATAAAAAAGAAAGCGATAGTAAATCTGATGACAATGTAAAATCTGCTGATGCTCTTGCAATGACATTAAGTGATGTAGCGATTGATCAGAAAAGGGGACTTGATATAATTGAAATTAGTGCTCTCTCGCCCTCACCTTTTGAAGCTGCACTTATCGCAAATGTATATTCTCAACAATATAAAAACCTGAACCTTGATCAAAATAGAAATCAGCTTACATTGGTTACAAATTTTCTGGACGAGCAGAGGAAAGAAAAATATGATGATTTGAATTCAGCCGAAGAAACTTTAAGGGCTTTCCAGGAAAGAGGGGGGCTAATTGCTCTCGATGAAAGAGCTTCAACACTTATTAGTGTTCTATCTCAATTCGAAGCGCAGAAGAGTGCGACACAGGTTGACTTAATGGCTTCTAACAAAGTTCTCGAAAGTCTCAGGCAGGAGTTGAAGGCTCAAAATCCAAGAATGGCAGACTATCTCACTAGTCTTACCTCACAGAAATATATAACCGCTATTCAGGAAGAAATTGCCAAGCTTGAAGTGAATAAGCAGGTTGCCATTTCCAGGAAAGACGGCTTAACTGAAGATTCACCAATGATCCAGGAGTATGAGAGAAAGATTAATGAATTAAGAAAACAGCTTGATAAAGAACTGGAAGTATTGAAAGCCGGTATATTCGCGAGCAGTCCTGAAGAAGTAAAGGAATTAACTCAAAAGATTATTGGAGAGGAAGTTAGAAATCAATCACTCGAGACTTCGATTAAAGAACTGGATAAAATTGTTCAGGGTTATGAAGCACGATTTATGAAACTCCCGAAAAATGCTATTGAGCTTGCAAGACTTAAAAGAAATTCTGAGGCTCTAGAAAAACTTTATCTGATGATTGAACAAAGATACCAGGAGGCAATTATAAATGAACAATCCCAACCGGGAAATGTTTTGATCATCGATGAAGCCCGGATACCCTTAAGGCCATCTAAGCCAAATCGTACACTAATCGTAATTATTGGTTTGCTGCTTGGTGCTGGTCTGGCCGTAGGTTACGTCTTTGTTAAAAATTATTTTGATGATACTGTAAAGTCTCCGGATGATATTGAGAAACGTAAAATAAATGTGTTAGCATGGATACCTCCGTTTGAAAGTATTATGGCAGGAGATCATTCAGTACAGTTTGTAGTTGATAAGATGCCGGATTCAATACCAAGTGAAGCATTCAGAGCATTGCGAACGAGGATACAATTTTCAAGAATTAATACTGAAAGCCTTAAATCAATATTAATTACTTCATCAGCACCACAGGAAGGTAAAACAACTATTGCAGTTAACCTTGCCGGTAGTTTTGCAACTTCAAAAAAGAAAGTTCTGTTAATTGACTGCGATCTGCGAAAACCTTCCGTTCATAAATTGTTCAACAGGGATAAAGTTCCTGGCTTAATTGACTACCTTATTGGAGGAGCTAAACTTGATGAAGTATTAATTAAGTCAGAAATTCCAAATCTCAGCATAATTTTATCGGGAACAATTCCTCCTAATCCGGCAGAGATGCTTGATTCACAGGAGATGAGGAATTTCCTAAAGAAATTGCGTGATCAATTTGATCTGATTATTATTGATTCTCCTCCCGTCATAGCTGTAACTGATAGTGAAATCCTAACAAGTATGGTTGATGGAACAATACTTATCGTCTCTTCAGAGAATACTGAAATAGAAATGATGGAGAGATCTGTTGAGCTGATAAGAAGAGAGAATACTCAGTTCCTCGGCACTGTACTAAATAACTTCTCTTATAAATCTGGTTACGGTTCTTATTATAAATACTACTACTATTATTCCCGGCCTGAAGCGAAAATGTAATTGAAGTCCAAAGTTGTTAGTCTAAGGTTCAAAGTCCTAAGTTTAATGTCAGGTTTAATTAGTAAAAGCCAATATTCATTAAAATAGTATGAAGATAGAGAAATTTGAAGATTTAGATTCTTGGAAAGTTGCACGAGAATTAACGTAGGAAATTTACTCAATTACGAAAAAGGAAAAATTCAGCAAGGATTTTGGATTGAGAGATCAGATCCAGAGAGCAGCAGTCTCGATAATGGCAAATATTGCTGAAGGATTTGACAGCAGATCAGATAAAGCGTTTATTAATTTTTTGAATTATGCATATCGATCGGCAACCGAAGTTCAATCTTTACTTTATGTTGCATCAGATCAAAAATATATTTCAGATGCTGAATTTGATAATATCTACTCAGAAATTAAAAAGATCCACGGTTTGATTGGTGGTCTAATTAAATATCTCAAAACATCAAAATAAAAAAATCTGACTCCGGACGTTGGACATTGAACATTTTGGAAAATCCGTGTTCTAATATTTTATAACAAAAACGACATCAATATACCAGCAGCAACTGCAGAGCCAATAACACCCGCTACATTCGGGGCCATTGCGTGCATTAGCAGATGATTTGTCTTATCGTACTGAAGACCAATTACCTGCGAAACTCTTGCACTATCAGGAACAGCGGATACACCAGCGTTACCAATCAATGGATTAATTTTATTTTCTTCACTCAAAAACAAATTCATAAATTTTACAAAAAGAATACCGCCGCAGGTAGCTATCATAAATGAAACTGCACCGAGTGCAAAAATTCCAATTGATTTTGTAGTAAGAAATGTTGTCGCTTGCGTTGAAGCTCCAACGGTAATTCCTATTAATATAGTTACAATATCAATCAACGAACCTTTAGCTGTATCTGCTAATCTTTTTGTAACTCCGCTTTCTTTGAGAAGATTGCCAAAGAAGAGCATACCAAGCAATGGCAGCGCACTCGGTGTGATGAAAGTTGTAAGTAATAATCCGACGATCGGGAAGAGGATCTTTTCAGTTTTTGAAACTGATCGTGGAGGTTTCATCCTTATTCTTCGTTCTTTATCATTGGTCAGAAATCTCATAATCGGTGGTTGAATGACAGGCACCAATGCCATATATGAATATGCCGACACAGCAATTGCACCCATCAGTTCAGGAGCTAATTTAGAGGAAAGAAAAATAGCTGTCGGTCCATCAGCACCGCCAATTATACCAATCGCCGCAGCTTGCTCAGGAATAAACCCTAAAAGTAAAGCTAGCATATATGCACCAAAAATCCCCAGTTGTGCCGCAGCACCCAACAGAATTAGTTTTGGATTTGATAGCAGAGTGGAAAAATCCGTCATCGCCCCAATGCCAAGAAAAATCAGAGGTGGATATATTCCTTTGATAACTCCGAAATAAAGATAGTTCATTACACTTCCGGGTTCATAAACACCAAGCTGTAAGTTAGCTTCCTGCAAAAATGGAATGTTACCAATCAACATTCCAAATCCTATCGGAACGAGAAGCAGAGGTTCATATTCTTTAGTGATTGCCAGGTAAATAAAAATCAAACCGACAGCAATCATTACCACATGTCCTGTGGTCAGATTTGCAAAAGCAGTATATCGGAAGAACTGAGTTAGTCCATGATCTAAAAATTCAAAAAAGCCGCCCATATTTAATCCCCAATCTCAATAAGTATATCACCTTCAAGTACGCTATCGCCCTTTTTAACTTTCAAAGACTTGACGACACCTGCTTTATCGGCGTTAATATTATTCTCCATTTTCATTGCTTCGAGTGTAATTAGTTTTGTGCCTGCCGCTACTTTGTCACCTTCTCTCACATGAACATCTAGTATTACTCCGGGCAATGGAGATTTTATGAAGCCCGCACCCTTTGGCGATGCCGGTGCGCTTGTTTTAAGCTGTGAAGGAGCTGATTCAGTTGAAGGTACAGCTACCGATCTAACAAGTCTCGGTGTTTTAGTTGGAGTAATTTTCCTATCAACTTCAACTTTATATAACGTCCCATTAACTTCTATCTCTGCAATGTTCTCGTCAACATCGAGGACTTTGACATCGTACTTATTTCCCTGAATAGTAAATTTAAAATTTTTCATCGTTTGTTTCCTTTATCTTGGATGTTGTCTCATGCCATAAATTTTTGAGCTCCACGGCGAGTAAAATTTCGATGCCCGGTTAATTGTAAGTATGGCTGATTCTTCATCATGCATTTCCAAAAAATATAAATGAAGTGCCATAGCAATTGCTGCATTTACTTCTCCGGGGACAGAAATATCTTTTTTCTCTTTGTCAATTGCTCCTTCTTTACGCAGAACTCTTCTTAACTTAACTTGGATCAGTTTAGTAAGATTATAGAATACGAGATAAAGCAGAAGGAGTGCTATGAATACAATTGCATATCCGATAACCGTCATCCCCAAGCCGAATGGATCAACCTGCTTAAAGAATTCAGATTTACCTGACTGACTTAGTGTGTCAGTCAAAACTTGTTGTACTTGTAAGAAAAACATTTTCAATCTCACTATAAAGGAATATTAGAATGTTTCTTTGGAGGATTTACATCCTTTTTTGTTTTTAGTGATTCAAGTGCCCTGATCACTCTGAATCTTGTATTCCGCGGCTCAATTACATCATCAATGAAACCATATTTAGCGGCAACATAGGGAGTAGCAAATTTATGTTTGTATTCATCTTCTTTTTTCTGAAGGAATTTCATACGCTCTTCAAGGTCAGTTATATCCTTGTATTCTTTGCTATAAAGAATTTCAATTGCGCCCTTGGGTCCCATAACAGCTATTTCAGCACCTGGCCAGGAATAATTTATATCGCCGCGAAGATGCTTGGAACTCATAACATCATAAGCGCCGCCGTATGCTTTTCTGAGAATGATTGTAACTTTCGGAACGGTTGCTTCACCATAAGCGAAGAGAAGTTTCGCGCCGTGAATAATTATTCCGCCATACTCCTGAGCAGTTCCCGGAAGGAATCCAGGTACATCAACAAATGTTACGATTGGTACATTGAATGCATCACAGAAACGTACGAACCTTGCAGCTTTTCTTGAGGAATTAATGTCAAGCACACCTGCTAAATAGTTTGGCTGGTTAGCTACAATTCCAACAGACATACCATTGAATCTGGAAAAACCTGTAACGATGTTTGGTGCAAAATGACGTCCGACTTCCAAGAACTCATTATAATCAACAACAGCATGAATAACCTCTTTAACATCGTATGGTTTGCTTGGGTTTTCCGGAACGATTTCGTTTAGATGATCTTCGAGTCTATCAATTGGATCAGTACAATTTAGGATGGGCGGGTCTTCGAGATTATTCTGTGGCAAATAGCTGAGGAGTTTCCGGATGAGAGAAATTCCTTCTTCTTCACTATCAGCAACGAAATGAGAAATACCTGATTTTGAACCGTGAACCATTGCACCGCCAAGCTGTTCTTCATCAACAACTTCGCCGGTAACTGTTTTGACAACCTTCGGTCCGGTAACGAACATGTAACTAGTTTCTTTTGACATTATGATTATATCCGTAAGGGCGGGGGAGTAAACAGCACCACCGGCACAAGGACCAAACACTGCCGAGATTTGCGGCACAACGCCGGAAGCCATAATATTTCTTTGAAAAATATCTGCGTAGCCGCCAAGACTTTTCACACCTTCCTGAATTCTTGCACCACCACTATCGTTAATTCCAATAATTGGAGCACCGACTTTCATAGCTTTATCCATGATCTTGCAAATTTTTTGTGCATACATTTCAGAAAGTGATCCACCAAAAACAGTGAAGTCCTGTGAGAAGACATAAACTAATCTGCCGTCAATTGTTCCGTAACCTGTTACTACTCCATCTGACAAATAAGCTTCTTTATCAAGCCCGAAGTCAATACTGCGATGTGATACAAACATATCGAATTCTTCAAAGCTTCCTTCATCAAGCAGGAGATCTATTCTTTCCCTTGCAGTCAGCTTTCCTTTTTTATGCTGCGAGGCAATTCTTTTTTCGCCGCCGCCAAGTCGGGCTTGCTCACGAAGCGCCATCAATTCTTTTATTTTATCCTGTATAGCCATTTGTTTTCTCTCAATGATTAAAAATAATATTCAATTTAATTTGTCATATAATTATTTAGAGCGGTTTTTCACATAATTCAGTCAACACACCATAAGTGGCTTTCGGATGAAGGAAAGCGATGTGTAATCCTTCTGCACCTTTCCGGGGTTTTTCATCAATTAGTTTTATGCTTTTGCTTTTTAATTCTTCCAATGAAGACTCAAGATCTTTTGCAGCATAAGCTATGTGATGAATTCCTTCACCCCGTTTTTCAATAAACTTTCCAATTGGTCCTTCTGGATCAGTTGATTCCAGTAGTTCAATTTTTGTCTTACCAATCTGGAAGAAAGCTGTCTTTACTTTTTGATCAGCTACTTCCTCAACTGCATAACATTTTAGACCAAGCACCTCTTCATAGAACTTAATTACTTCATTCATATTCTTGACAGCTATTCCTATATGTTCAATATGTGATAAGTTCATTCTAAACCTTTTTAATTATTCATTTACAATTTTTAATTAAATAACAACGTGTTCTTTATACTCTCCAAAAACCGAACGCATAGTGTTACAAATTTCTCCAATGCTTGCATAATTTCTAACTGCCTCAAGGATAGGCGGCATTAAATTGTCTGATCCTTCAGAAGCCTTTTTTAAAGCAGTTAAATTTTTATTCACTTCTTCATTGTTTCTTTCGGAGCGAATTTTTTTCAGGAACTTGATTTGCTCTTCCTGGACTTTTATATCAATCTTCAAAAGATCTTTATGCTCTGATTCTTTAACCTGATATTTATTTACGCCGACGATGATTTTTTCGTTCTCCTCAATTTCCATTTCATATTTGTATGCCGACTTCTGAATTTCAGTTTGAACGAAACCAGCTTCAATTGCTTCGGTCATTCCACCCATCGCATCAATTTTTTCAATATACTCGGTGGCTTCCTTTTCAATTAAGTCGGTCATTGATTCAACATAGTATGAACCTGCAAGCGGATCAACAGTGTTGGTGATTCCACTTTCTTCAGCAACAATTTGCTGAGTACGTAGTGCTATCCTCACAGATTCTTCGGTTGGAAGCGCAAGTGCTTCATCACGTGAATTTGTGTGAAGGCTTTGTGTGCCTCCCAGTGCAGCAGCTAAAGTTTGAATTGTTACTCTAACAATGTTGTTTTCAACCTGTTGAGCAGTTAATGTTGAACCTGCAGTTTGAGTATGAAACCTCAGCATCATTGACTTTGGATTTTTTGCAGAAAATCTTTCCTTCATAATTTTTGCCCAGAGTCTGCGAGCGGCTCTGAATTTTGCTACCTCTTCCAGCAAATCGTTATGTGAATTAAAAAAGAATGAAAGTCGCTGACCGAAAGTATCAACATCAAGCCCAGCTTTGATTGCTGCATCAACATAAGCTATTCCATTTGCGAGAGTAAAGCCAACCTCCTGTGCTGCTGTAGAACCTGCTTCACGAATATGATATCCGCTGATTGAAATTGTATTCCATTTTGGAACTTCCTTTGAACAGAATTCAAAGATATTCGTTATCAATCTCATTGATGGTTTTGGTGGATAGATATATGTTCCTCGTGCGATGTATTCTTTTAAAATATCATTTTGAATTGTACCGCTGATTTTATCTTTTGTTACACCTTGCTTCTCAGCAACTGCAATGTACATTGCGAGCAGAACTGAAGCTGGGGCATTTATCGTCATTGAAGTTGAAACTTTATCAAGAGGGATTTTATCAAAAAGGATTTCCATATCTGCGAGTGTATCAATAGCTACTCCAACTTTACCAACTTCACCATAAGCAATTGGATCATCGCTGTCATATCCAATCTGAGTTGGAAGATCAAATGCAACCGATAAACCTGATTGACCTTGCTCAAGTAAATATCTATACCTTTCATTTGATTCTTTGGCATTACCAAAACCCGCATATTGCCGCATCGTCCAGTATCTTCCTCTATACATAGTTGGCTGAATTCCTCTAGTAAAAGGATATTCACCGGGATAGCCTAAGCGATCTTCTTGAGTTCCTTTAATATCATCAGGTGTATATAATTCCTTGACTGGAGAAAAAGAAGCAGTTGTAAAATCTTTTTTTCTTTCGGGATTTTTTGATGTGAATTTTTTATAAGTATTGTTTAACCATTCGTTATACTTTTGCATCAATCCAAACTCCTTTCAATTTTTCTTATTCGTTCTCAAATTTCTTTGGAGAGCAAATTTATACGCAGTAATTCAGTTTGACAAATATTAGCTTGAGCAAAGTAAATGCCATTGGTGATTTTTTTTTGCTCATTAGTCCTATATCATTTAAAGCAATCTTATAATGTCACATCAATCATATTTTTATTCATAAGAGAGAAATAGGAGTCATC
>JACZKK010000105.1 GCA_014860115.1 Ignavibacteriaceae bacterium | reverse complement strand
GAAGTGTAATTCCATCAGTTAAAGACTTGATTCTACTTATTTTTACTCTGTAATTTGATAATAAATTATTTCTGAAATGAACTACGAGTATCTAATATTTAACGCTATTGTTATCAGCGGTCCGGCATTTTTTGGTTCGCTTAAATGCTGCTACATCTGGAATCACCTGAAGCAGATGCTAATTGCAATTGTCATCCCTGCGATTCCTTTTTTGTTGTGGGATATGTTCGTAACAGGCACTCACTGGCATTTCAATCCTCAATATGTGTCAGGAATAAAAATTATAACTCTTCCCATCGAAGAAATTTTATTCTTCATTACTGTCCCGTTTGCCTGCCTGTTTACGTGGGAGATGATAATCAGAAGAGTGAAAGAAAAGCAAATTGCTCTGCATGGCTTTCGACTTCTTCTTTATCTTGCTTTGCCTGCGGGAATTTATTTTTTCTCAATCGGAAAGCAGTACACTGGTTTAACTTTATCTTTTATTTTCATTGCAAATCTTGTCGATCAGTTTCTTAAAACAGATTTGCTTTTTGATAAACGATTCTACTTTTACCTTCTGCTTATTGTTATTTTTACGTTGATATTTAACGGATATTTAACATGGCGTCCGGTGGTTACTTATGGAGTTGGATATCAACTTGATTTCAGAATTATCACTATTCCGGTTGAAGATTTTTTCTACGGGATATCTTTACTTTGGATGAATACAAGCCTTTATAAATTTTTAATAAGAAAAAACGGTGTTGTAAATGTTAACAAATAAATGGTATCTGGTTTGTCCTTCCGATGAACTGACGAACGAAATAAGAAAATATAAAATCCTCGGCGAGGAAATAATTCTCTTCCGCAATCCCGATAAAACAATCACGGCTTTGGAAGACAGATGCTGTCACAGAAATGTGAATCTTTCTTTGGGTTATCTCGACAAAGAAAGAGTGGTCTGCGGTTATCACGGCTGGGAGTACGACAAAACAGGTTCGTGTGTGAAAATTCCTTCGCAGCTTCCGGGAGATAAAATTCCATTGACGGCAAAAATAAAAACATATCCAGTTCAGGATTTTAACAAGTGGGTGTGGATATTTATTGGCGAAGCAGAAAAAGCAAGTGAGGTTAAACCAACAAACATTCCCGAAATGAATGAATGGCCCTTCACCTACAAATCATACACAATCAAAGCTGATCTCGAAACAACAGCAGAAAGTCTGATTGATCCTTACCACATTGCTTATGTTCACCGCAACTCGATAAAATCTTTTATGGGACAAATCCAGGAGCATCCCGCAGATTTCAATCTTAAAATCCTAGATGATGGAGTTGAGGGATTTTACAAGCGTGCCAATGTAGGAACAATGGCAGAAAAAACTTACTTCGGTAATGAAGAAAACATCGGAACACGAATAAGGTTTTATTACCCGAATATTTCACGACTTGAAATTCGTTTCAAGCAAAGAATATTATTAATTCTCGAGCACGTTTACCAGGTGGACGATGAGTACGTAAATATGATGCAGATAACTTTATGGAAAAATATTTTCCCAAAATTCCCTGCATTTGCAAAATGGTTTATGGCAAGAAAATCGGCGAAGATTGTTACAGAGGATATTGACTTCCTTGCATCAAATCAGAAAATTCTAAAACGTGCTGGTGAAAATCTTCACGAAGTAAGTGTAAAGGGAGATGAAGTATCACTGAGCTTCAGAAGGTTCTGGAGAAAGAAACTTCAAGGCGAATGATGTCCGAAACTACCCCCGATACATTAATCCAAAACAAAAAGGAAGTTCCCTCCGAGTTTAACAAGATTGCAAAGCGATATGACCTTGCAACATCTCTGAGTCAGGGTTACCAGAAAGATTTGCAGACAAGTGTTGACAGAATGAATCTGACTGGAAACGAAGACCTTGCTGATCTCTGCTGCGGAACTGGAAAGTCAACAATTGCTTGCTTGAACAATCTGCCAAATGGAAAAGTAATCGGGATTGATAATTCAGAAGGAATGCTTGAAACCGCAAGAGAAAAACTCATTCCAAAATTTGGAAACAAAGTAACTTTCGTTCAGCAGGATGTGATGAATCTTGATCTGGCAGATAACTCCCTCGATGCAATTTTTATGTCTTACGGAATCCGCAATATGCCTGACTTTGAGAGGTGTGTAAGAAATCTTAACCGCGTTTTGAAGCCCGGCGGAAAGATCTGCTTCCACGAATATGCAATCAGCAAATCGTTTGCATCAAAACTTTACTGGAAATTTTTAGGATACTTTCTGATAATTCCTTTCGCAGGATTAACAACCGGCTCAACAAAAATTTTCCGCTACTTGATTAAGAGTGTAGAAACATTTCTTTCTCCAAATGAGTTTGTTGACTTGATGAAGAAGGCCGGATTTGAAAACATCAAACGCTCTCCTCTCGGAAGCTGGAGAAAACCGGTTTTACATACATTTATTGCACAAAAACCAACTCAATAACTATGAGCATAA
>JACZKK010000104.1 GCA_014860115.1 Ignavibacteriaceae bacterium | reverse complement strand
CCCCTGTCCTCTCTGAAAATCTGTTTAAACAACTCATCAAAGTCATTATCGCTGTTCACAAAATCAATATCGGATGAATTAACAATTAAAAGCGGCGTGGAATTATATCTGAAGAAATAATGATTGTAAGCTTCGCTAAGTTCTTCCAGATAGTTTCTGGTTAGAGCCCTCTCAACTTTCCTGTTTCTTTTCTTGATATTATTTACTAACCTGTCGGTACTGGATTGAAGAAAAATAACCAGATCGGGTTTGCGAAGTACTCTTGCAAGCAGAGGATAAATGCTTTCGTAAAGATTCAATTCATCTTTGCTGAGATTCATATAAGCAAATATTCTATCTTTCTCAAAAATATAATCGCTTACCAGATGCTCTGAGAACAAATCCTCCTGGTGCAATTCCTGCTGCTGTTTGAACCTGTTTATCAAAAAAAACATTTGCGTTTGGAATGCAAAACGTTTTCTGTCGATGTAAAATTTCTCAAGGAAGGGATTGTTTTCAAATTGCTCAAAAATGAACTTTGCACTCAGGCGTTCGCCAATTCTTTTAGCAAGGCTCGTTTTACCAGCACCGATTACACCTTCAATTGCAATGTAACGCAGTTCATTTTTTGAGATTGGTTTATCGCTCATTATATCAAAACTCTATGAGGAATTTTCCTTAAAATATATTTTTTACTTGCTTGAGCAGAAGACTCATAATCTACGGTCTGAAAAATAATAATTTCGGAAATTTTTTTATCAATTAAAGGATGAATTAAATCAGAGGCTATTTCATATAAAGGCACCAGAACAAAATCCCTGTTCAGTAAATCTTTATGAGGGATCGTAATTTCGTCATCTGAATAAACTAAGTCATTAAAAAACAGAATATCGAGATCAATTTCTCTCGGTCCCCATTTTTGTGCTACTGTTCTTCCAACTTGCTGCTCAACTGACTTTAAGAACATAAACAATTCCTTCAGCTCAAAGTAAGTTTTGATTTTAAAGACAGCATTGAAGAATTCACTTTGTATAATATCCCCATAGGGAGACGATTCATAAATTGACGATACGGCTTCAACTTCACAATGAGGATTAGAATCAACCAGTTCAATTGCATAATCAATTTTATTAATCTGAACTCCGACGTTTGAACCGATACCAATGTATGCAATATTTTTTAAGTGATACTCCATATTAAATTTTAATTTCAATTTTATTTCGTTTCGGATTGCGAAACGAGCCTACGTTACATTTATTTTAATTGTTACGGTCTTTAATTACTTCAGCTTCAACACAATCAACAACTCCGCCAAGCGGTGGATTATTTTTCCTTACTCTAACGGCCACTTTAATAATTCTATCAAACTGCTTCAACAATTCATCGGCAATATCTACCGCGAGAGCTTCAATTAAATAATATTTTTGTTTTACAGTAAATTGACTAAGAAAAGAATAAACCTGAAAATAATCTACAGTCTTTTTCAAATCATCACCGACTGCAGCCTCAGAAAAATCAGTGTAAATATCAATATCCGCTTCAAACTTGCCGCCGACATACTGCTCTTCGTTACTAACGCCGTGATAACCATAAAACGTTGCGTTCTTTATTCTGATGATATTAGTCATTTTCCAATTAGAAATTTTTTCTGTGTTAAAATTAAATAAATGTTAATTAATAATGATTTCATTTTTCATCTGCTTCAGCTTTTATTATTGAGCCTTTTCTTAACTTAAGAAGATTACCCAAATTAGCCCAGAATACACCCGTGAGAACTAGTGCTGCGCCAATAAAGTGTCTTGTGGAAAGTACTTCACCATAAAGGAAGTACCCGAGAACCAATGCAACTATTGGTGTTATAAAAGCAACTAAAGAAAGTATAACCAGATTAACTCGTTTAATCAGCCAGTAGAATGACGTAAATGTAACTATACTGCCGAAGACTGCGAGATATAGAATGGATATATATGCATTCTGATTGAACTTTAGAGTAGAAAGGTCTTCAGTGAAGAATGCAATTAAAATCATGGAAATACCTGCGATTGCCATCGGTATAAAGTTCATTGAAAGTGGGTGCAGGTGATGTCCGAATTTTTTTATTGATAATGCAATCCACGCTTGCATTATTCCGCTAAGTACAACTGCAAACATTCCGATTAAATAGTTGGAAATATCCCCGACAAACGAATCGGAAAAGATGATTACTATTCCAGCAAAGCCAAGTACTGTCCCAAAAATTTTAAAGAAACCGATAAAGTCACTTGGAATTCTCAAGTGTGAAAAAATAACAACCCAAAACGGATAGACCGCAAAAAGTACGGCTGCCATTCCGGATGGAACAAACTGCTGTGCCCAGTAAACTAATCCAAACGGAATAACAAATGAGAAAAAACCCATCATTAGATAAAGCCGGATTGAAACTTTGTCGGTTTGAAGTGAAATGTTTTTGACTCTCATCAAAATGAAAATGAAGATTGAGGCGAGTGAAAATCTAACGCCGGCTGAAAAAATTGGTGTTAAAGATTCGAGTCCATATCGTATTGCAATCCATGTTGAACCCCAGATCAAACAAAGCGCCGAGTAAGCAAGAAAAATTTTGACTCCGAGTCTGCTCAATTATTCTCCTTCATTGCAATTACACCTAGTGCTCTGCCGGATTTGTGACCGTCTCTCCTATAAGAGTGGAGAAGATTTTCATATTCGTAAGAGCACAAGCCGGATACCTGAATATTTACTTCATTAATTCCATCATCAATTAACATTTTGTAATTAGCTCCAGCCACATCAAGGTAGAATTTGTTTTTATTCGTGGATACGAATTCTTTACTAAACATCACTGCAACTTCTTCTCCAACTTCATAATTCTTTTGAGTGATTGATGGTCCAATGTAACAAACCAGATTTGATGAATCGGAATTAAAATCATCTATTAATTTTTGAATCGTTTTAATGAGAATCTTTTTCTCAGTTCCTCTCCAGCCTGAATGGACAGCAGCAATTACTTTTTCTTTCGGATCATAAATAAATATTGCCGGACAATCTGCACTGCTGATGGCCAATCCAAGATTTTTTTTTCTTGTAATGAGTGCATCACTTTCACCACAGCTTCCGAATGAACTTACTATATTAATTTTATCCTTGTGTACCTGTTTTTGATAACTGACCATTTTTTCACTCAACCCAAGCTCATTATAAAATAATGCTCTGTTTGTATCAACAATTTCTTTATTGTCATCAACACTATATGAAAGATTGAAATAGTACGGCGGCTTTGCATTTGGACCAATCTTTGTACTAAAACCAAAAACAATTTCAGGAAATCGTTTGAAAATAAATGGTTTGATGATGAGCATAAAGTTATTTAT
>JACZKK010000103.1 GCA_014860115.1 Ignavibacteriaceae bacterium | reverse complement strand
TTTTGAGTTTTGAATTTTCCTTCAAGCAAAAAGAAGTGGGCAATCCCCAGTCCCAAAAATAATCATTCGGTATTGATTTATTTCTAAGCATTTCAATTGCAGCCCAGCTTGTTCCGCCGGCACCCGCAACATCAATTCCTTTTACACCAGCTTCAAGTAACATCTTTGCCGCTTTGCCAGATATTCCGGCACCAATCTCTTTCACGATTATGGGAATGTTAACTTCTTTAACCAGCCTTTTCAAGCTTTTTAATAAACCAGTAAAGTAAGGTGTCCCTTCGTGTTGAAGCAGCTCCTGAAGTGGATTCAAATGAATTACAAAGGCGTCCGCTTCAATCAGCTCAACTAGTAATTTTATTTGATCAGTTGATTTTAACTTAACCAATTCTGCCGCTCCAAGGTTCCCCAGCACTGGAACTGATTTAGCATTCTTTCTGATAATGTCATAAGCATTTCTATAATTCGTATTTTCAAGAGCTTGTCTTTGACTTCCAACACCAATCGGTATTTTCAATTCATCAGCAGCTATTGCGAGCTGAGCATTTATATTTTCTGCTTCTTCTGTTCCACCGGTCATACAGGAAATAATGAAAGGATAATTAATTTTCTTTTTGAAGAATTTAGTTTCAAAAGAAATTGTGTCAAGTTCAACTTCAGTTGTCGCATCATGAATAAATTCATATTTGTCAAAGCCATTTGATTTAGTTTTAAAAGAAACATCTGCATTCAAACTCAACTCGAGATGCTCTTTTTTTCTTTGTGATGTAGGATCGGTTATTTTATTCATTTGAATTGTTGAAACTATTAATAATCAAGGCACTCCAAGTTATTAAATTTTATCCTTAAATGCTTTATTCGGTATTATAACTATTTCTTATAATTAATGTATTCATCGGAATTAATGAAGAGCTTATTTACTTTTACTTCTCCTCTTAAAGCATTTGCTAGCAATAATTCATCGGCCTCAATCAAATCTTTCACTGTAATATTCTTTTCAATAACGTTAAAATTGCTTTTGATGAAACAATTTCTATAAATACCAGGTAGTGCTCCCGAATCCAGATGAGGAGTAAACCAGGCATTACCTTTTCTTAAAAATATGTTTGTTCGACTTCCTTCAGCTATTTCATCTTTTTCGTTTAGATATAGCACCTCATAAAATCCTTTTGAATTATACTGCGAATACTCATCATCATACAATTTTCTATTAGTGGTTTTAAAGTGTCTGAATTTATCGGTTGAGTCAATTTTACTTTGTGAGAGAATAGCAAAAATATTCTTAGCTGATTTTGGTATATCTGACAAGTCAACTTTTATTTTTCCCCACTTAGTTAATGAGAGTTTAATCTTTTTTGGTTTTTGTTTATCAATGTCTTCAACTGATTTGATCAACTGCTTTCGAATCTTTTTTTCGTTGAACTTAAAAAGAAAGTAATCTGCTGCAGACTTAATTCTTGCAAGGTGTTGATCAAGTAATTTTATTTCACCATTTTCATATCTCATCGTTTCAAAGATTTCAAAATAATCAAGAGGTTCGGTAAGGAATTTGCTTTTAAGCAGAACTTCTTCATATTCACTTTGTGGATTACTGTCCCAAACTATTCCGGAACCTAATCCCATGATCCCATTGCCAGAATTCTTATTTATTGTTATTGTCCGGATAGCAACATTCATCTTAAGTTCTTCGGGAGTTACTAAACCAATTGAACCCGTATAAATTCCTCGTTTTTCTTTTTCTATTTCATTTATAATTTCCATTGTTCTTATTTTAGGTGCGCCTGTTACTGATCCGCAAGGAAAAATATTTTGTAATATCTCAAGCATCTTTATTTTTTTTCTTAACTTTCCCTCAACTTCACTGACCATCTGGAATAACGATTCATATTTTTCAATTTGAAATATTTCCGGTACTTTCACACTGCCGTAACGACAAATCCTGCCAAAGTCATTTCTAATCAAATCGACAATCATAACATTCTCTGCACGGTTCTTTTCACCAGACTTTAATTCTGTTTCAGCAATTCTGTCTAAGCTATGATTGTGTCCTCTTCTTATTGTTCCTTTCATCGGATGAGAGATTATTTCTCTATCCTTCTGATGAAAGAAAAGCTCAGGTGAAAGAGATGTGATAAACTGTTCATCATTATTTATAAAAGCTGAATACTTTGCCGACTGATTGAAAAGCAGTTGTTGAAAGAAGGATGATCTAGAACCCGAAAAATTAAACTTCCCTTTGACTGTGTAATTAACCTGGTATGTGTCTCCCTCTTTTATGTGGCGTTTTATTTTCTTAATGTCATCAAAGAATTGTGTATCTGATCTGTTCAACTTGAAATCTTTTACAGAATATTTATTTTTTGAAAATTCATTAAAAATAATTTTTGAAGATTTAATTTGTTTGACTTCGCATTTATCAAAAAAGAAAAACTGAATAAGTTTTTCACAATCACCTGACATATATTTTGAAAGCTTCTCCTCAAATATAAAACCAGCTTCATATTTAATCATCGAATATCCGTAGTAGCCCTTATCAATTAATTTTTGGATTATTTTAAATGCATAATCAAGGTCTTCTTTTTTATAAACAGAAATGATTTCAAGAGGTTTTATAAAAATATATGACTGTGCCCTTTTATAAATTGAAGGTGTGTAAAAAAATGCAGAGTGAAGATTATCTTCAACCTGCTTTATAATATCATCGAAATTCATATTATTTTATCAACACAAATAAAATTAAATACAGTTCAAAATTGTTTTGGAATCTTCTATGCAAAAACCTCGTCTTTCCTTCTGGCAAATCTGGAATATGAGCTTTGGATTCCTAGGAATTCAATTTGGTTTCGCCCTTCAAAATGCAAATGTAAGCAGAATCTTTGAAACTTTGGGAGCCAGTATCGACAACATTCCAATCTTGTGGATTGCTGCACCTGTAACAGGTTTAATCGTTCAACCAATCATCGGTCATATGAGTGACAACACCTGGAATCGATTGGGAAGAAGGAGACCATATTTTTTGGTTGGAGCTATACTTGCCTCGCTTGCGATTATAGCAATGCCAAACTCACCGGCACTCTGGATAGCTGCCGGGATGTTATGGATAATGGATGCATCAATAAATATTTCAATGGAACCATTCAGGGCATTTGTTGGAGATATGCTTCCTTCAGAGCAAAGAACAGCTGGTTTTGCGATGCAGAGTTTTTTCATTGGAACGGGCGCAGTAATTGCTTCTGCTTTACCATATATGATGACAAACTGGTTTGGTATTTCAAACGTTGCACCCGAAGGTGAGATTCCTGATTCAGTTAAGTTCTCTTTTTATCTCGGAGCTATTGTTTTCTTTTTCGCAGTTGCGTGGACGGTTTTCAGTACCAAAGAATATTCACCCGAAGAGCTGAAGAATTTTTCTGAATCTGAGAGTCAAAAGTCAGAAATCAAAAGTCAAAATAGATTTAATGTATCGGCATCAAGATTTATTAAAGACGGAGCTATCTGGTTATTTGCAGGAATCTTAATAACAATAATCATAACAGTCACTATTAATGAAATTGATTATGGATTATATGTTCTGTTTGTAGGCGGTGCAATTTTCGGATTATTACAAATTCTAGCAGGTTATCTTGTTAAGAAAAACAAATCTGAAAATGGTTTCGTAATTGTTTTAAATGATCTGTATAATATGCCCAAAACAATGAAACAGCTTGCGATCGTTCAGTTCTTTTCATGGTTTGCACTTTTTGCGATGTGGATTTATACGACACCTGCAGTAACTCATCACGTCTATGGTGCAACTGATCCAACAACTGCATTATATAATGAAGGTGCAGATTGGGTAGGAGTATTGATGTCAGTCTATAACGGTTTCGCGGCTGTTATGGCTTTCGTTCTTGTTTGGTTGGCAAAACTAACCAGCAGAAAAACTGTTCACCTTATAAGTTTAATTGCAGGTGGATTGGGATTAGCATCATTCTATTTGATCAAAGATCCAAACCTTCTTTTACTTTCTGAATTAGGAATTGGACTTGCCTGGGCTTCGATTCTTGCAATGCCTTATGCGATTTTAACTGGATCACTTCCTGCAGAAAAAATGGGAGTTTACATGGGCATTTTTAATTTCTTCATCGTTATTCCTCAAATAACAGCGGCGAGTATTTTGGGATTTTTTGTTAGAAATATTGTTGGCGGAGAAGCAATATACGCTCTTGTTTTGGGTGGTGCTTCGATGGTTATTGCAGGTTTGATGGTAATGTTTGTTGATGATGTAGATTGAATCATATCTGATTCTTGTTGAGTTCAGACTCCTGTCCGTTCTTATTGAGTTTTTGTTTTTTACTGCTATTTAACATTTTCTATTTTTTAACACATATATCGGATCGATCGGGAGGTCGATTCATACAAGGCATTATTCAATTTTTATTATTTGCTTTTTTATGATGTTGATAACTTTTTACAACCACTCATCTACCTAAACTCAAGAACAAAATCGCTATCAAACCGCTGGCAAGAGCCAAAACTCCCCAACGGTTCAACTTTTCTTTCCAGATCCAGAAAGCCATCAGAGTTGTCAGTAGAATAATACCAACATTCATTAATGGGAAGACAACTATTGCCGGAAGAATAGCCAATGCATTGAGAAGAAAAACAGTTGTAGGTACATTAGGAATACCAAGTGTGAAACCCCACAAAGCCGTTTGTTTTTCTATTTTGATTTTTTTTATGATTATATAAGCCGATGAATAGATGAACGCCGATGAGAAGATAAACAAAATAAAAAATGGTTCTTCCTGTTCTATCCTTATCACTTTAAATAATTTGAGAGCAAAATCATTTATACCGATACCGACAAACACTGCAAGCAGAAATAAATATTTTAATTTTCCATCTCCGTCTTTATGTCCACTCTTTACAGAAAAGTAAAAGAGGATAAATGTGATGAAAGTAAAAACAAACCCGATGAGATAGAGTTCATTCGGAGTTTCATTAAAGAAAAGAATTGAAATAATGATTGGGATAATGACTGATAATCTTGAACTTGTTATTGCCAATCCCGTTCCTGCGTGCTTAATCGCCAAGGCGAGTGCAAAAAAAGTTATAACAAACAGAAATCCAAGTGCCGCACCAAACAATAATGTTTGAGATGAGAATATTGCCGAAGGACTGATCAGCAACAATATCAACGCAATTGAAGAAGCAACCAGGTAATTACCCGCAAGGAGGACAATTAACTCTCCTTTCCTTGTATCGTTGTATTTGAGGATTAATGCAATGCTTGTTGAACAAAGAATTACTAAAAGGAGAAAGTGCATATAAAGTTTATTTAAATTGAAAATTTTTATAAAGAAAGATAAGGCCGCTATCTGCTTAAAGAAAACCCCCACCAACATTTATTGATAGGGGTTTAAATTGAAATTATTATTATTCAATTATTTCACAAGGACCATCTTTTTAACAGAAACAAATTTTTCCGTTCTCAATTCATATATATACATTCCTGTTGCTACATTACTTGCGTTCCACTGGTATTGATACTTACCAGCTTGTAGTGATCTATTAACCAATTCGCCAACTTTCTCTCCCAACATATTGAAGATCGAAAGTTTTACATTTGCCACATCTTCAGGTAATGAGAACTCTATCACCGTGCTTGGGTTGAATGGGTTTGGATAGTTCTGTTCTAAAGAGTATACCGTTGGCAGTAACTCTCCGCTTAACATTAGTTTCTGTATCGTTGATTTACTTATCACGATATCTTCACCTGATTTCAGGTTTGTATTGATCATCTTTCCGCTTTCATCCATCAGCCTGATATCCATTCCTTCTACTCTTACTGTTAATGGATATGTTACTCCACTCATATCAATCGTCTTCATTGAACTGTTTATGTCTTCTGCTATCCTTCCACTTGAATATCTGATGTCAAACATTCCTGCCGGTGGTGCCGGTGGTAATTCATACTGACTTAAGTCTACCTGTCCTTTTACTGCATACAACGTATAATTTATTCCCGTTGCATCTGTAAGTACTATTCTTCCCCATTCTTCCGGGAAGTATTCTACAACTTCATCCTTTGCCATTGTCTCAGGAATTATTATCTGTCCTGCTGAATTCAACTTTATCCAGTAACCATATCCTGGATCTATTGTTGTTGCTACTGCGTATCCACCTGAATACTTGAAGATTGGACCACTCTGTAATCCCGGAGGATTTGTTGTTACATTAGCTGCTGTTACAATTAATTCATACCCGCCAAACAGATTCCATCCGCTGGCTCCTACTATCGGATTATGAGGAACTATCTGTATCCCGCCTGCCGGCCATTCGTCTCCAGTGTTATAGGTTCTTGCACCGGCGTGTTTCATCCAGTAGCCAGTTCCCGGCACTGCTGTTGATACAACTTGATACCCAGCATTATATTTAAATACGTTTGCACCTGGATCTCTGAATGCCCACCAGGTATTTACATTCTGATCTGTCGGATGTAATCCCGGTATAGATACCATATTCCAGCCGTTAGCTATGTTTACTGTCAACTGGAATGTGGTTGCTCCATCGCTATCATAATAAATATCGTAGTCCGGAGAACCGTCTCTGTAATCAGCCCAGGCTATTCCAGGAATATCAGTAGTCCAGTTGCTCGTAATTGATTTTTTAGTATAAACAGTACTAGCCCAGTCGATATCATTGACCACTTGAGGCGTAGTAGACCAATAAGTACTTAAATCCTGTGGTCTGGTGCTATAATAAACCCACCAAGAAGCACTTGTATAGCAGACATGCCAGTTGTTTCCACCTTGGTTCGCTATTAAATCAACGGCAAATTCATTAGTACTGGTATACCCTTCTAAACTCCATAGTGTCGTCCAGCTATATCCACCATCTGTTGAGTAGCCTTGCCCAATATCATCATTACTGTCATAAGACTTA
>JACZKK010000102.1 GCA_014860115.1 Ignavibacteriaceae bacterium | reverse complement strand
TGAATCGGGAAAAGTGATGCCGCAATTCCAATTAATATCACGGATGAAACTGCAAATACCAATGTGATTGGTTCAAGTTCAAATACCGGGAAGAAACCTCTTGGAATAACTGCACCAAATCCTTCAATAATCGGAAAGCTCAGAAACAAACCCAATGCACCGCCAAGAGCAGAAATAAACAGTGATTCGCCAAGTATCAATCCAACCATATGACCACCTGAGAAACCGATTGTTTTGAAGACTGCATATTCCCTTGTTCTTTCTCTTGCAGACATTATCATCGTATTGCCAAGAACAAGCATTATTATTCCAATGATCACGAATGAAATAACATTCATCGAAGTGATAATTGCACTCGATGCCTGAACAAATCCCTGCTGAAATGCTCTTTCAGATTCTGTTTTTGTTTCTGCGCGGGAGTTTTTAAATAACGCATCAATCTGTTCTGAAACATTTCCGGTTTGTGATGGATCTTTAATTTTTACAATATACCAGCCAACTTCATTATCTCTGCCAGCTCCCATTTCAATCATTCTTTCATTCAGATAATTCCAGTGAAAAAACATTTGAGTAGCATCTGTGGATTTATCTCTTGGTTTATAAATTCCTCGAATGACAAACTGCCAATCACCGGGATATATATCTCCCTCAATTGTCATCAGATCACCAATCTTCAAATTATATTGTTCTGCTATTGATTGACCGATAATACAACTGTTTCTCTCTTTTAAAAATGTTTGATACACCGTATCGCTGATTATAAATTCAGGGTAAACCTGGAAAATAGTTTCAGCATCAACGGCAAGCCTTGCGAAGAACTGATTTTTGTCAATGTACACTCCCTGGAACCAGTTAGCATAAGTTACAGCATCAACACCGGGAATTTTTGCAATCTGATCTCTGTAAGAAAGCGGCAAAGGAAAGATAAAGGAGATAGCTTGTCTAGTAATTAATCTGTTTGCTGCAGAAGCTTCAACACCGGAGTTCCAGGCAGTCACAACAGTACGAAGAAGTCCAAAAGCAATTACAGCAATCGAAATTCCAACTATAGTCAGTACAGTTCTTAACTTATGCCTGAAAGCATTTTTAAATATTAGTTTTATTATTCTCATAGCTCTTTAAACAAAATCTCCTTTTTCCAGATGCCTGATAATATGTGCTCTTTCTGCAGCGTGGGGATCGTGTGTTACCATAATGATCGTTTTCTTGAATTCTTTATTCAGCCGCTCTACTAAAGTCAATATTTCTTCAGCAGAAGTTCTGTCAAGATCACCGGTAGGTTCATCAGCCACGATAATTTTTGGATCGGTTACGATTGCTCTGGCAATTGCTACTCTTTGTTCCTGTCCACCAGAAAGCTGTTTTGGAGAATGATGAATTCGATCACCAAGTCCAACTACTCCGAGTGCAAATTCAACGCGTTTCTTCCTTTCAGTTTTTGATAGATTTGTAAGAAGCAGAGGCAGCTCAACATTCTCAAATGCAGTTAACACGGGTATCAAATTATAAAACTGGAAAATGAAACCAACGTTGTCAGATCTCCATTTTGCCAATGCTGACTCACCAAATCCGGAAATTTCTTTGCCATCAATAACAACACTGCCTTTTGAAGGCTTATCAATTCCTCCAATCAGGTTGAGCAAAGTAGTTTTTCCTGATCCTGATGGACCCATCAGGGCGAGGAATTCACCTTCCGGAACTTCCATACTCACATTATTTAGTACAGGAATTTCAAGACTATCCCGCCAATAAGATTTTGAGATATTATTTATTTGAATTAACGATGACATTTAAACTCCGAGTAATTTTTCTTTATAAAACTTTAACCTGAATACCATTTTTTATTTTTTCATTCAGGTTGTCAATGATCTTTTCCCCATCTTCCAGACCTGAAACTATCTCGACATAGTTACCAAACAAACGACCTGTTGAAATTTCTTTTTGAACGGCTTTATCATTGACAACAATGTAAACTACTTTCTTTCCTTCAAAATTTTCAACAGCCGAAAGAGGTGCTGTCAGTACAGGGATCTGCTCTTCTTCCTCTTTACTTTTTTCTGAGAGAAAAGAAACTTTGGCACTCATTTCCGGAAGAACACGATTGTCATAACTCTTAAAACCAACTTTTACCAAAACAGTTGCTTTAGACCTGTCTGCAGTCGGAACGATTTTGAAAACATATCCCTGATAGCTTTTTCCAGGATTGGAATCTAATACTATTTCGCAATCGGTATCTTGTTTAATTTTTTCGATATTCGATTCTGAAACATCTGTCTCAACCATCAAAGAATTCATATCAGCAATTGTAACCACCGCAGCACGGGAAGTTGTACTCGCACCAAACGGAGCAACAATCTCCCCCACTTCAGCATTTTTTGTAAGAACCGTTCCATCAAAAGGTGCACGGATAATCATATTCTCCAAAGCAACTTCAGCAGCTCTTATTCGTGCATCCGCCATATCAATATTTGCGAGTAAAGACTTGTAAGCAGTTTCGGCCTGATCTAAACTTTGCTGGGAAGATAATCCTCTATTAAATAATTCCTTCTCGCGGTTGTAATTATTTTCAACTTCCTTCATCTGTGCTTTATATAATTGAAGACTGGACTTTGCCTCATCTAGTTGTGCAACAATATCCCTGTCGTCAAGCCTAGCAATAATTTGCCCCTTTTTAACTTTGTCACCTTCAACAACACCAAGATATACTAAAATGCCAGTACCTTTAGAACTCACCGAAGCTTTTCTTTGAGCTACAATATATCCGCTCGCGGTTAAAACTGCGCTTGATCTGCCGGGTGTCTGTTTAAGCACAGTTATCATCTTAACTTCAAGAGCGGAGCTTGAAAATGATTTGAGAAGAAAATATCCTGCTGCTGCAATTATTATCGCTGCTATAGCATAAATAAAGTACTTAGACTTGCTTTTGCCTTTATTATTTTCTGAACGATCAATCCTCAATGAAGAAAGATCTGCGTTTTTTGAATCCATGCTTATAATTTGAAATTTGTCGGGAAAACTTAACTACGTGCATTACTAAAACAAATTGGACGTGATTTAGATAACACACGTATAAACAGTTTTTAGATTAAAAAAGTTCTGTTTATTCCTCCAAAGTAGAAAGATTTCCGGGATCAATTCCAAGTGCGCGGGCTTTCAGGACTCTCCTCATAATTTTTCCACTTCTTGTTTTAGGAAGTGAATCAACTATTTCAATGTGCTCAGGTTTTGCAATAGGTCCTACTTCGTGCCCGACGTGTTGCCTTAGTTCTTCAATCAGCTTATCACTTTTTTGATAGCCTGTTTTCAGAATTACGAAAGTGTGAATTGCATTTCCTTTTACTTCGTGAGGAAGTCCGATTGCCGCAGCCTCTGCAACAGCTTGATGACTAACAAGGGCACTTTCAATTTCAGCTGTTCCTAACCGGTAACCTGAAACTTTAATAACATCATCAACTCTTCCTATGATCCAATAATAGCCGTCCTCATCTCTTCTTGCAGAATCCCCTGTCATATACATACCGGGGAAGCGACTCCAGTATTGCTGTACATATCTATCAGGATCATTCCATATTGTTCTTAGCATTGCTGGCCAAGGAGTTTTGATCACAAGAAAACCTTCTTCATTATCTTTAACTGGTTTGCCTTCTTCATCAACAATATCCATTTTCAATCCGGGAAATGGTTTTGTGCCTGAACCAGGTTTAAGCGGAGTGCATGGCATTGGAGTAATCATAAACATTCCGGTTTCTGTTTGCCACCAGGTATCCATGACAGGACACCTTTCACCACCAATAACTTTGTGGTACCATCTCCACGCTTCAGGATTTATCGGTTCACCAACACTTCCAAGTAATCTTAATGAAGAAAGATTGTGACGTTTAACCCAGGCATCACCGAATCTCATAAATCCTCTTATTGCTGTTGGAGCAGTGTAAAGAATATTTATTCCATACTTTTCAATCATTCCCCACCAACGGCTTGGATATGGATAAGTCGGAGCACCTTCATACATAAAAGATGTTGCACCATTGAGCAGTGGTCCGTAAACTATGTAACTATGTCCGGTTACCCAACCCGGATCTGCAGCACACCAGAATCTATCTTCTTCATGAATATCAAAAACATATTTTAAAGTTGTGTAAGTTCCAACCATATAACCACCATGCGTGTGCATAATTGCTTTCGGCTTGCCAGTTGTTCCTGAGGTGTAAAGAAGATAGAGTGGATCTTCGGCATCCATGATTTCGATATCGCAGGAATTTCCGGCGATCGGTAAAGACATTAAATCGTGATACCACATATCTCTTCCAAATTCCATGTTTACTTCGTGTCCAGTTCTCTTAACAACAAGAACACTCTCAACAGTAGCAGCACGTTGCAGTGCTTCATCTGCAATTTTTTTCAGTTCAACTATTTTTCCTCTTTGATATGCACCATCGGCAACAATTAAAACTTTTGATTGGCTGTCCTCTAATCTTTCATGAAGTGCTTCAACGGAGAAACCACCGTAAACAACAGAGTGAATTGCACCGATACGGGCACAGGCAAGCATTGCAGTCACAATCTCAGGTATTCTTCCCATATAAATCGTAACTCTATCACCTTTTTTTACTCCGAGACTTCTTAAAACATTAGCAAAGCGGCAGGTATCTCTTCTCAAAGCAAAGTAAGAAAGAGATTTAAATTCACCGTTCTCTCCTTCCCAAATCAAAGCAACTTTATTACGTCTGAATGTTTCGCAATGAACATCAAGGCAGTTATAAGCGATGTTCGTCTTCCCGTTAATGAACCATTTATAGAAGGGTTTCTTTGAATCGTCAAGAACTTTATCCCACTTCTTGAACCAATGAAGATTATTTGCTTCCTTTTCCCAGAAACCTAAATAATCTTTTTCTGCTGATTTATAAAGTTCCTCGCATTTAGCGTGAGCACTTTTTATTATTTCTTCAGTAGGATAATAAACTTCGCCTGAAAGTTTCTGTTCTGCCATAAATAAATCTCCAAAGTTATTGTTTTACTTTATTATACCTGATAAAGAATTACCAACCTGAATGGTTAACTCCAAAAGACTTGCGTGTGAAATTAAATGAAGATTTGGTTAGAAGCAATAATCAAGAAGCATTAAATGAATTACTTTAATAGATCATTTAAATTCAATTAATCTTATCATTCTACTTTTCATACCTCAAAGATTTCTCTTTACTGCTTCCCTGGTTCACCCAATCCTTAAGCAAATTAATTCTGAATGGATCAAGTTTCGCAGATGGATGAGTGAAGGTATATATTGTTAATGGCATATTTTCTTTTTCAACTTCTTCGACTATTTCTTCAAGAATTTTTTCCCTCTTACCATCCTCATATTTATCCCACTCTGAAAAGTTGAGATGCTTTCTTCCATCATTTACATCACCAGCAACCAGAAACGAAACCGGTGCGATTTTGGAATACCATGGCCATACCGTTTCATTTGAATGACAATCATAACAAGAAGCCCGGAGGATTGTTGAAATATTATCTGGGGCACTAATATCCCGCCTAATTGGCGGGTTGGTTCTCTCAACTGGAATGAACTGGATTCCAATTAAAATTACTACAAGCGCTAAAAGAATTTTCTTCATCCTTCTTTGTCCTTCTAATAATAAATTATTACGATTTCATTCAGAATTTATTTCTGAATCTGATAAATATCACCGATCTACAGATGATCCTGAAACGAGTTCAGGATCATGATTAAACTTTCGGTCCAGCGGAAGTAATTTCTTTTTCTGTCTCAGCTTCGTACTCTTTGAAATTATTTACGAACATCCCCGCAAGTTTATTTGCCATTTCATCGTAGGCTTTCTTGTCCTTCCAGGTATTTCTTGGATTTAATACTTCCGAAGGTACACCTTCACAGCTCTCTGGAACTTGAAGATTAAAAATAGGATCTGTTTCGTACTCAACGTTATCAAGCTTGCCATCAAGAGCAGCGTTTAGCATCGCACGGGTATATTGAATTTTCATTCTGCTTCCAACTCCGTAAGGTCCGCCTGTCCAGCCTGTGTTTACAAGCCAGCATTTTACTTTATGCTTTTTGATTTTATCACCAAGGAGCTTAGCATAAACAGTCGGATGCCAAACCATAAACGGTGCACCAAAGCAGGTGCTGAAAGTTGCTTTTGGTTCAGTCACACCTTTTTCTGTTCCGGCAACTTTTGCAGTATAACCAGAAATGAAATGATACATTGCCTGCTCGGTAGTAAGTTTTGATATCGGAGGAAGCACACCAAACGCATCAGCAGTAAGCATCACAATATTTTCAGGATGGCCGGCTTTTCCTTCTTCAACTATATTATTAATGTGAGTAAGTGGATATGCAGCGCGAGTATTTTCTGTAAATGTATCATCATTTAAATCAATTCTTCTGGATTGAGAATCTATCTGGACATTTTCTAAAATAGTACCGAATTTTCTTGTTGTCTCATAAATATCAGGTTCGGCCTCTTCAGAGAGACGAATTACTTTTGCGTAACATCCACCTTCATAATTGAATACACCATCTTCACTCCACCCGTGTTCATCATCGCCAATTAATTTTCGCGTTGGATCGGCAGATAAAGTTGTTTTACCTGTACCTGATAAACCGAAGAAAAGGGCGACATCATTTTTCATCCCAACATTTGCTGAACAATGCATAGACATTACATTCTTTATAGGCATTAAATAATTAAGAATAGTAAAAATTGATTTTTTAATTTCGCCCGCATAACTTGTTCCGCCAATCAGAACTAACTTTTTTCCAAAATTAATTAGCACAAACGCTTCGGAATTTGTTCCATCATTTTGTGGATTAGCGTGAATGTTCGGCATTTGAATTACAGTAAACTGTGGGTCGTGCTTTTCTAATTCTGCGGGATCGGAATATCTTCTGAACATATTTCTTGCAAAGAGATTATGCCAGGCTGTTTCTGTAATTACACGGATTGGAAGTCTGTAATTCTCATCCGCACAAACAAAGCAATCTTCTACGTAGAGATCCTTACCCTGAATGTAAGCCATCATTTTAGCGAAAAGTCTGTTATATTGATCTTCAGTCATTGACCGATTCACTTTGCCCCACCAAACATTTTTTTCGCTGGATTCTTCTTTAACTAAAAATTTATCGTTAGGACTTCTGCCAGTATGATTGCCGGTTCTCACAACGATTGGACCAAGATGTGCAAGCAACCCTTCTCTTCTTCTAACGACTTGTTCATACAGTGCAGGTGTACCGTAATTGTAAAATACTTCTCGAATATTTCTTATTCCCTGCGATTCAAGTTCTTTAATAACTTTATCTTTAAGTATCATCTTTTGCTCCTTTTTTTTCCTCTTATGTAAGGATATTTATTAAAAAAACCAAATAAAGCTAATCAAAAAAGATCAGAAAAATCGTACTCTATGTTTTCTTCACAGTAAAATGGTTCACCGTATTTTTTTCTAATCTGGAAACCATAAAATTCTGCCCGTGCTTTAACGTAATCTAGGAATTCAGGCTTACTAATAAATGTGTCATCCTTCTTTGTTGCAGGATTATGGAACTGACTTTTAAATTCATTGACCGATCTCATCTTGGTTGCAAAATGCTCTGAAACGTCAACGATAAAAGAAGGCTCGAAAATATAAGTCTGCATATAGTAGAAAATTTTTTTTGGCCTGTAGTGAAGCTGGGATTTACCTGAAATTGTTGTTTTAAATTTCTCCAGTCCAGAACTGAAGACCGCCCGTTTAATCAAAATGCTTGTATCAATATGGTCGGGATGCCGGTCATTAAAATACGGTGCAAATACTATTGACGGTTTATACTTTCTAATCAGTGTAATTACTTTCTTTAAATTATCAGGAGAAGATGATATGCCACCATCCTTTATTCCTAGATTTTCACGTACTTTTAATTTAAGCACTTTTGATGCTGCTGCAGTTTCCCTTGCTCTGGTAATTACATTACCTCTCGTACTTAACTCTGCTTTTGTCAAATCCACTACACCGACTTTTAGCCCTTGCGAAGTAAAACAGGCAATTGTTCCTCCCATCGAAAGCTCTGCATCATCAGGGTGAGCGGCGAAAACCAATACATCTAAATTCATCGGATTAAATTTTCTTTCCTTAATTATGATATGATTGAACACAAATATACTTTTAGTATTCAAACACTCAAAAGAATAAAAAGATTCTTTTATTAGCTCTATTCATAGAAAATAATTTTTATAAAGAACATTTTGTGCTAACAAAAAATATTTGTTTTTTATCAACTAATGCTTAATTTCGGCGCAATTCTTTTCAACACTTACCCAATATTTAATAAACGGAGTAATAATGAAATATTTGGCAACTTTAATCTTTTCCTTTGTAATCTTCCTTTCTATAACAAATGCACAGCCAGCATATCAATGGTTGCTGAAAAGATCTGGAAGCAGTCTTGGCGGGCCTATTGACTATAACAACTTAAATCCAAATTTAGTTTATTACGGATCAACAGCCACCATTTACAAAAGCACGGATAAGGGTGAGACATTCTCGGCAGTTGGAATGCCGGTTCCCGGTTCATCAGATATTAAGTCTATTATTCTTGATGATGTTAATCCCGGAACTTTTATTGTTGCAATAGAATCATCTCCCAATGATAAAATTTATAAAACCACCGATGATGGAGCTACCTGGACTCTCACGCTTGACGAAGGCCAGATGTCGTACTTCGGCATTCCAGTTACACAAGATCCTTCGAATCCAAACCATCTTTATGTAATGGTAAATACTAATTTTAAAAAATCAATTGACTTTGGAAGCACCTGGTTGACTATCTCCAGCAATTTTGGTCCAATTTCAGCTCCCTGCGATATAGAAGTATTTCCAGACACAAGCATCATTTTAATTGGCGATAATGGCACTGGTATTTTTAGAAGTACAGATTATGGTTTAACATGGTCACAGACTTATTTCACTTCCGGAGAAATACCAACTGTTGCTGTTGATTTTACAAATCCTGGTATTGCCTGGGCGACTAAATGGGGCGGTGGTAATGGCCTACTCAAATCAACTGACTATGGTGCAACATGGACGCTTCAACCTGGTTTCACTCAAAGCATGTGGGGTGTTCATGTTCAGCCGACGGATGGAAATGTTGTCATCACCGGATGTTATTCTTGCGGAACTTCATGGAGAAGTAAAAATGGCGGACAAACCTGGACACAAATCCCGATCAGCTCAACTAATTATCAATATGCTATAGTAGATTCTATGAACCAGTTTGCTGCACAGGGAAACGGATTTTATAAATTAGATTCTCAGTTCTTCATTCCCGTAGAGCTATCTTCTTTCAATGCACAATTGATTGATAGAGATGTTGTTTTGAACTGGACAACTGCTACTGAATTAAACAATCAAGGTTTCGAGATTGAGCATAGCATCGATAATGAAAATTTCACAAAGATTGGTTTTGTTCCCGGCTTTGGCACTACAACGGAAATGAAATCTTATTCTTTCAGAATTTCTAACATTCAAGCAGGAGTTCAGTATTACAGACTAAAACAAATTGATTTTGATGGAACAACAACTATTTATAATTCAGTAGAAGTAACCGGACCTGTCCCAAACACTTTTGTACTTAATCAAAATCATCCTAATCCATTCAATCCTTCAACAACAATTTCGTTCTCATTACCAGTTGAAGCCGTAGTGAATATTAATTTATTCAATCTCCTTGGGCAGGAAGTAACTCAAATTACTGAAGGTCAATTTCAGGCTGGAAACCACAATCTTGATTTTAATGCTTCAAGCTTATCAAGTGGAGCATACATTTACACTTTAGAAGCTAAAGGATTGAACGGTGCAAACTTCAAATCAACAAAAAAAATGTTATTGTTAAGATGACCGTTTAAAATTGATGAAGACTTAACTTTTATTTATTATGAAGTCCCGTAAATCGGGACTTTTTTTATTCAGGAGATAAACAATGAAAATAAATTTACTGTTGGCAATAGCTTTTCTTTCTTTCATCGCTTATGCGAATATAGATTACCTTCACGGAATAGTTGGAATGACTTTACGTGACGGCGGAACCGGTTGCGTTTGCCATAACATAGACCCAACACCTGGGGTTAATGTCTGGATTGAAGGACCTGATTCTGCGATAATAAGCCAGACCACTCAATTCAAAATATTGATGACGGGAGGTCCCGCTGTTAAAGGTGGTTTTAATGTTGCAAGTTATCTAGGCGAATTGAATCCTATTGATACTTTAGTATCTCTCTTATTCGATGAATTAACTCACTCCTTACCCAATCTTTTTAGTAATGATACTGTTTCATGGAATTTTTCGTACACAGCTCCGGATTCATTGACAATAGATACTCTTTATTCAGTTGGAAATAGTGTAAATGGGAATGGCAACCCTTCTCAGGATCAATGGAATTTCGCTCAGAACTTTGTCATCCACATAATTGATAATCCTGTAAACGTTTTTGCAGAAAATTCAATACCGGAAGATTTTATTCTGTATCAAAACTATCCGAATCCTTTTAACCCAAGTACTACCCTGTCATTTATCATTAGTAATTCGTCATTTGTGTCCCTGAAAGTGTATGATATTCTGGGAAATGAAATTGCTGTATTAGTAAATGAAGAACTTGCATCGGGAGAATATAAAGTTGAGTTTAATACATCTTCCATCAAACATCAACCATCTTCGGGAATCTATCTCTACCAGCTACTTGTCACGGCTTTGCAAAGCAAAGACGGAAAAGCCGGAAGTTTGGTTGATACAAAGAAGATGATTCTTTTAAAATAAGCTACTGCTTTATCTGAATATCAGCAGGATGACATGTTGAGCAGTCAGCATCTTCAAGAAATACAGCCAGTGGTTCAGTGATTGGTTTTTGAGTCATCAGACTTTGCTTGATTAGTCTACCGAGCAATTCATTATCAATGTCCAGCCCAAAGTAAACAGATTGTGTTGAATCCGGATAGGTTAAAACTATTACAGGCATAGATCCGCTCGCTGCAGCTGAATCATTTTTTTGAATTGAATACTGATGCACTCCGGTTTTTACAACTGACTCCTCATCATAAGGATACCAGCCTATTTTCACTTCGATTGGATGATGGAAATATTCAGCCTTCCACTCTGAAAAGGATCGAACTCTTGGTGTATCATCCAGTACTTCTTTTGGGGTTGAACAATAAAGAAAAGCAAGTAGTATAATTGAAATGAGCAGATATAATTTCACTTTTATTCCCTGTTTAATATTTCAGCACAAATATAAAACTTTTACCGATAGTTCTTATATAATCAAATTCCCGGATAAACGCCAAAGAAGATCATCAGGAAGCCGATTGTATCGTAAATTCCGTGAGCGAGTATTGGAGCCCATAAATTCTTATTTGTTCTAAAGTATAGCCACGCAAAAATAAAACCTGTCAATCCGGTTATAATCATACCGGATAAACCCTGATACATATGTCCGAAACCAAAAAGAAAGTTTGACAGAATAAGTCCAACAAACCATCCTATGTCATTTCTGTTGAAAAGATCGGCAATCCGGTGCATAAAATATCCCCTGTAAATCATCTCTTCGATGAATGCAGCGAATGTCCAGGATAAAGCAAGATAAAAGATTAATTGAGGAATATTTCCAACCATTGGTCTGAAAACACTCACATCAGGAATATCGCCGGTCAACTTTCCTAGGAAGGGTTCAATCACATAAAGACTTAGTGCCTGAAAAATAATTCCAACTAACAAAGCAAGAAATATTGTTTTCTTCCAGCTCTCTGGTTTCCTCAAGCCAAAATCGCTCCATCCTTTTCCCCGAAGCCAGAGTGAGAGCCACGCATATAATACAACTGCAAGAACAATAAATTGAGTTATCCATCCAAATTCAATCGCCAGTAGAATAAATATAGCGAATGAAATCTCGACAAATGTTATCCATCTGTTTTTGTCAATAAATAATTTTATTTGTTCCCTCACAAAAAGTTCCCTCTACTTATTCTTTATCAAGATGTTTACCAGATTTTATATAGGGTTCGAACTGTTCAAATATAAAATGTTCCCAAACTCTCTCAACAATTGCCGGAATTCCTTCATCAACTTCACCTGCGGCATGAACTGATAATTTAAACAAAGTTGAATCAGTTCCAACTGGTTCAAATTGATATGTAGTTACAACCTGAATCGCTTTACCAGAAAGTCCAAGTGGCCCATCAAACCTCAGCAACTTTCCCCTGTCTGCATAAATAACCCTTGCGTGAAGGACACCATTTCCCTCATCATCAAAAATTTCCCAGAAACCTCCACCAGGAACTGGTTCAATATAAAACTCTTTAGGATTTTCGGACATAGAATGATCCCACCATCCGCTGATGTCACCAGTTACAGCATCAAAAATAATTTCAGTTGTTCCGGGGAGAGCGACTTCTTTATTAAAAGAAAAGACATCGTATTTTGGTTTTTGGTTTTCATTATCCTGACTGAAAGTTGCCAGTGAAAATGCAGTTACTATAAATAGCAACTGAATAACAGGCCGCATGATTAACCTCCGTTATAATAAAATATTTATTTATTAAGCTTCAGCAAGTTATAAATTTCATCACAAATATACCGACCACTCATTATTCCATCAATCATAGAGTTACACTTGAATGTGCTCAGTTATTAATTGTTAAAAATGTTTTTTACTATTTCAGTCTTTACTAATTTTAAATATGAGAAACACAATCGGAATACTGCGAGAAGGAAGAAGTAAGCGCGGAGAGAAAAGAACAGCTATTACACCATCGGTTGCAAAACTAATCGTTAATTTGGGACACAAGCTAATCGTTCAATCCAGATTTCATCCTGAATCCGGTGAGGAAAAAAGAATCTTTAAAGATTCAGAGTACCGTAAAGCAGGCGCTTTAATTAGTGAAGATCTTTCTTCAGCCGATGTGATTTTTGGATTAAAGGAGATATTTCCGACCAGAATCTTACCAGGAAAGGCATATTATTTTTTCTCACACACTCATAAGGGCCAAATCAAAAATCGGCCAATGCTAAAAAGACTTGTTGAGCTTGATGCAACTCTAATAGACTATGAATTGATTTCTGATGATGAAAATGAAAGATTGATAACTGCGTTTACTTACAATGCAGGTTACGCAGGGATGGTGGATTCACTCTGGACATTGGGGAAAAGATTAAAATTACTTGGAATATCGAATGCATTTGAAACCATTCCACAGGCAGTTGATGGTCAGGACTTACTAACAGTAAAAAATGTTATCAAAAAAGTTGCAATCAGAATTGAAAAAGAAGGAACCCCAAAACAAATTCCTCCTATCATTATCTGTTTTTTAGGGAAAGGAAAAACAGCTTTTGGTGCACGGGAAATTTTCAATCTGCTTCCGCATCAGGATATTTTCTTTAGTGAAGTTGAAAGCATATTTAAAAAAGGAAGCAGAAATAAAATTTATGCTTTACAAATCGGGACAGAGGAAATTTATCGGCTTAAGAAAAAAGTGAATCTAAACTTTAATGAGTATGAAAAACTTCAAAAGAGGGATAAAAGAAACTTTTATTTAGAACATCCGGGATATTTTGAATCTAACCTCGATAAAGTATTACCGTTCGTCACAGTCATTATGAACTGTGTTATCTGGTCTCAAAAATATCCGCGCTCAATAACCAAAGCAATGGTAAAACAAACTTGGCCACTGAATAAGGTTTTAAAGGTTATTGGAGACATAACCTGCGATCCAAACGGATCAATAGAGTTTTCTAAAGAAACATGGATTGATGACCCCGTTTATATTTTCAATCCATTAACAAAATCAACCAGGAATGGTTTTAACGGAAATGGAATTGCTGTAATGGCTGTAACAAATTTACCTTGTGAGTTCTCTGCTGATGCATCAATACAATTCTGTAACGATTTTTTGCCTTTTTTATATAAGATAATTAAAGCAAACTACAAGGGGTCATTGGCTGAATCAAATCTTCCGGAAGAAATAAAAAAAGCGGTTATTCTCTGGAAGGGTAATTTTACTCCCAGATATTCTAACATGAAAAAGTATCTTAATTGATGCTTTTAGAACAACACAATTTATTTAGCAGGAAGTCTAGTATTCTCTTCTTTAAAACTAATTCCCAACTCAGCCAATTCCTTTAAAGCAGGTTTATAAATGTCCGGGTAGATAGGAATGATGACTCCTCTCTCACTTATTTTTTTACTAAGAATTAAATTTACGCCAACACCCATCGGCAAACCGACTGCAACGGACATTGCTGTGTTAAAATTCTCTTTACCTTGAAGGAGTAATGTTGATGTGATTTTTTTGCACGATTCATCAATTAAATATTCAACTTCAGTATGAAGGATGACCATATCCTTATCTTTTTCCGTGAACTTCCATTTTTTCTGAAGCAGATCAAGCAAGATTTCAGCAGGAGTTGCATCTTTCAATTCTATTTTTTCATCAGTTAGTAAACCAAGCCATTCAATTTTTTTTATGAGCTTTCCATCAACTGGTTCATCTAAAAAGTGAGCGAGAGCTTTCTTTGTAGATGAACTATTTTTCTTATTGAGATAAAAAGAAAGCCATTCATGATAAGAAAGCCGGTCAGCATCGGGAACAGTATACCTGTTATCGGTTAAACCAATTTGAACCAGTGCGTTCCATGCTTTACAGAAACCTGGTTTTCTTAATGATCCCCTGAATACATTTGGTATTCTTGGTACGTTGTATATTCTTCTATACTTAATTGAATCCCTGTTCGGATAAGCTTCCAGTTTTCCATATCCCGGAATCTCAACCAGATGGACATCCAAAAAAAGACGGTTATAAGGTACTATTTTTAGCTTACCATCTTTTACATAACGTGCACTGGCCATTCCTGCGCTAACAACATTCATCGGGTTCCAAGTAATTTTATAGCCCCAGGGATTATCATCACTTTCAGGAGAAACTAATCCTCCGCCAAATGAACGAAGAGAGATTAATTCCCCGCCACTATGTTTTATTCTATTAATCAGCCTGAGTGTATCCATGTGATCAATGCCGGGATCCAGACCCATTTCATTTAAAAATATTAATCCTGCATCTTTAGCCTGCTCATCATATGCTGCCATCTGAGAAGATACATAAGAAGCAGTAACGAGGTGGACTTTATTTAAAAGGCAGTCTTTAATTAAATGAATATGCAGAGTCTCGGGCAAAAGTGACGCAACAATATCTACTTTAGCAATCTGTGCAGATCTGGCTTTATCATTAAAAATATCAAACTGGATTGCTTTTGTGCGTGGATGATTGTTTGCTTTACTGAGGGCGAGTTCTAAAGATTGATCGGCAACTGTTATAAACCAATCATTTACAGGTGCTTTTTTTACAAGGTAATCGATCAGAAATGTTGAAGTTCTTCCAGCTCCAATTACTAATATATTTTTCATCAATCAATCAAATATTTTGTTAAATGCTTCTTCAAAAATAAGAATAATATTTGTCAACAGTTTTTTAAGCTTGAATGAAGTGCAATGGTTAAGAAAATTTATTAATCAATCGCTCCCAACCGAGATTTCTTACTCAGATTTTTCTACCGTAGATAAATTGACCGCAAACAACTCCATCAATTTCAGCAATATCAGGCAAGTGTCCCCATTTTTCGAATCCGAATTTTTCAAGAATGTAGATGCTGGTTTTATTAGCGTCAAGTAATATTGAAATGAGATTCTCAAATCCCAGTTCCTTTGCAGAATTAATCGTGTAGCTTATTAGAGAACTTGCTACACCTTTTCTTCTGAAATTTTTATGGATATAGTAACTTATTTCCGCAACGGTTCTCAAAGCTTTTCTTCCCGGTCTGTGCGGACTCAATGAACACCAGCCAATTATTTCATCGTTTTCCTCTGCTACATAAATAGGATATGTCTCAGGCGAGTGCTGGGTAAACCAATCTTTTCTTGATTCAATTGAGACTTGCTCAGTATCTGCTGTTGCAAATTTTTCATCAACGGCTTGATTATAAATTTTTAAAATTTCTACAATATCTTTTTCGATAGAGTTTCTGAGGAGCATTACAATTGGGATTAAACTTTAATAAATGTTGATGAAAATTCTACTCTCCCTAACGGCGTTGTGCCTAAGCTGCTGCTCGTTAGAGTCCGGCAGACTCTACCGGAGTCTGACGACCCAGAACTGCAATGCAGCAATTATCAACGCAGCTTTATTTTTAAAATCAGTTTGTTTACTAATCACACATTAAAGAACAACTTGCACTGAAAAGCCAAACCCGAAATTTTACGACTGATTCCGACTTGTCGGGAGCGGTCGGGTTGTCCGAAGGACTCCTTCGGAGAGGCGCTGGTTATATGGTGACTTATGCTTCTCCATTTACAAAAAAATTGAATAGATTTTTACTAATCAAATCATATGAAATCTGCCAGTAATCTGCACCACCGTCATCTACAATGTGAGGCGTATTTTTTAGATCATAATTTATAAATCTCAAATCGGTTTTCGGAAAGAAATTACACCAGATTATTTTTCTACCATTATGATATTCACCACTTAGTTGAACAGCATACAAATTAAATTTACTTTTAATTTTATTTACTGCTATTGAATCGTAAGAATTCATTAAAGGAGGATTAGATAAAAAAATCTGAATTTGTTTAAAAATATTATTAATATCATCTTTAGAAGGAATCCAAGTTGAATCACGGAAAGCAGAAGCATCTAGAATGAAAATATTCTTTTTGGGTAAAGAAGAACTGTAATCGCTTTGTAGTTTTACTTCTTTGCAGCTTATCAATAAGAAAAATAAAGATGTAATTATTATATATCTCATCTCAACCATATAACGGCTTTGCGCCTAACCCGCCGCCCAGAACAAGGAAGCCGAGCAAAACACAACTGATAAATATTTAGCCGTAGGTGCTTATCTTGCGTCAGCAAAGCACCGAAGGCAAGTTAATTAATTAAGTAAGAACACCTTGAACAATATCTTTAACTAAAACACAATTTTAAAAATCACAAATCCGCCGAACTAAAATGGCGGTCGGCGTTGAGGCGCTGGTTAGGCAGTAGTTCTTATTCATTAAGATTCTTTATTCGATAAGCTCATAAGTTGTACCGCTTAAATATAGGTTATCTTCCTCTTTTAATTTTGACAAACCAACATTACGTTTTAAGTATATGGTAACCACACTATGCGTGCGATAGAAATTATATTGAATTATATCTCCCTCACGAGGATCAAAATAACGGTTAAAGGAGATTCCGTCCCAAATTGAAGATTGAATAGTTATTACATTAGATTCATCTTCAATAAATTTAAATTCAGTGACCACCGTATCCGGAGGAAAAGTCCCCCCAATTTGTGTTGTGCGTACATAGATTAGTGTTTCTGCAACATTGTAAACTAAATTTTCTCCCTGTTGAGTGAAAGAATAAATATTCCAGGTAACTTCACCTGAATCGGATACCCAGAACAATCCACCAGCACTACCTGAATGATATTCATATCTTTTTTGAGTATTAACTTGAATAGGGAAATAGTTATCCTTAACACCGAAAATAGGAATAGTAATTACTGTATCGCTAATTACATTTATTGTATCAGCATAATATTCATAGTTGGGCAATGAAACGCTGATTATATGACTTCCTTCAAGGACTTTATCAAAATAAAATTCTCCTTCCGCGTTACTTACTGATGTATCTTCGTCAATAACTACAGGAGCTGCCTCTTTTCTATTAGGACTATTATTGTTGACATAATCCCAAACTGTACCTGAAACAGTATGATATTCGTTTAAATCTGAATCGTTTGGATCAACTGTATTGCAAGAAACAATGAGCAAACCGTAAATAATAAATAAAATATATTTTAATGCTTTTATCATGATATTACCCCTAATGCCTAACGATGTTGCAACTAACAAGCGGCAGCAACGATTTTAATGATTATGTTTTGTTTTATTGACAATACTATTTACTTACTAAAAACTTGTATTTACTTAACCAACCCGAAATGCAAATGCAAAGACCTAAATGAAGCCGTCTTTGTTGAGTTGCTTGTTATATGGCACTCTTACTTATATAC
>JACZKK010000101.1 GCA_014860115.1 Ignavibacteriaceae bacterium | reverse complement strand
CCTATTAATAATATGTATATCAAAATAAATGCACAGAATAAATTTTTTTGTGCGTAAATAAATTAGGGAAAGGGATACGCTATGAATCCGGATTTTACAGCTATGGTTAATGACTTTGTCAGACCGGTTGTTTCTTTTTTTCTTTTTGCTTTTATGCTTCTGGGATGGGCTGTTGCTTATCAATTGCTGAAAGAAGTTACAGATTTAAAAATCAAATTTGGAAGGGAATCACAACAAGAGAGATTCAAAGAATGGTTCATCAGAAAAAGTGCACCTATTGTTTTACCATTTTATTCTTTTAAAACTTTTATTGTTGAGATACAGTATCAGTCGATATTGAAAAACTTGATGAAAAAGAGAAAGAAAGTCTGGGGACTTATCTTCCAACTGGATTGATTACTATTTGATTACTCAGTTCTGATTTTCTGTAATCAATCAGCAATCAAATTAAGTTTTGTCATCATTGTTTTAAAAGTAAAAAGCCTGAATACTTATCATATTCAGGCTTACCTTGTAGCGGGGATAGGACTTGAACCTATAACCTTCGGGTTATGAGCCCGACGAGCTACCAATTGCTCCACCCCGCGATATAATTTTTTAAAGAACTAAGCTTTTCTGTTTTCAATTTTAGGCCCGCAAATATAACCATTCATACCTGTGATGTCAATCAAATAAGACTTATCCGTCAATATTATTAAAGCTTGATGTAATACCATCAATTGCCTGCGAACGGACGTGTATTTCATTCAATTTCTGAATGAGGCGAAGAATAACCTTCCGCTTTTCCTCAACCAGCTCATCCATAAATGTTTTAACCTCCGGCATAGTGCATTCGGCAAGTACTCCTTCATAATATTTAATGATGGCTGTTTCCTTCCGGAGAGCTTCGTTGAGGCTTGCACAGGTGTTCTTGCAAGCGTGCTGGCAGTTTATTCCGGTTTCTGACATTGTTATTCCTCGCGTTTTATTAGGCTGTTATTTTCTCATTTAAGTGAACAAGCTCTTTTCCTCTCTTCAGAGCCAATTCGTTTACAGGAATCAGATGATGCCTATGTTCTGGTAATGCTTTTTTAAGAGCACTTACTATTGTTTCGATTTTTACGATCGGTCTTTTTTCCAGAAACGCACCTACCATAATCATATTAGCAACCTGCTTTGCTTTAAGCTTATCTGCTTCTTCAATAGCAGGCACGCAAACGACATCAATATCTTCTCTTGTTGGAGGATGAATAATTGTAGACTGTTCATACAATAATAATCCTCCAGGCTTAACTGCTTTCTCAAATTTATCGAGCGATGGCTGGTTGAGTACAATTGCAGAATCAAATTTTGTTATGATGGGAGAACTGATTCTATCATCAGCAACAATTACGATACAGTTTGCCGTGCCGCCTCTCATCTCAGGTCCATAAGATGGCATCCAGCTTACTTCTTTTCCTTCAATCATTCCGGAGTAAGCAATAATGCTTCCCATGGAAAGCACTCCCTGCCCTCCGAAACCAGCACAGATTATTTCATGTTCTTGTCGCATAATTAAATTCCTTTTTCTTTCTTCAAGAAAATCGATTAAACTTTTTCCGGAACTTTTAAATCACCAAGCGGATAGGCAGGAAACATTGTGTCTTCAAGATACTTGATTGATTCAACCGGTGTCATTCTCCAGCCTGAAGGACAGTTTGAAACTACTTCAACAAAGCACGTTCCTTTTCCTTCTTTCTGATACTGGAATGATTTCTCAAATGCTTTCTTCAGTTTTCTAACAGCATTCGGATTGTGAACTGCCTGACGTGTTACATAGTAAGCACCCGGCAATTGAATGAGCAGGTCTGCAATTCTTATTGGATGACCAACCATCTTAACATCGCGACCATAAGGTGATGTTGTCGTTACCTGCCCAGGTAATGAAGTTGGAGCCATCTGTCCGCCGGTCATTCCATAAATACCATTGTTGATGAACACCATTAAGATGTTCTCTCCTCTGTTGACGGTATGAATTGTTTCTGCAGTGCCGATTGCTGCGAGATCTCCATCGCCTTGATATGAAAAAACATAACGATCCGGCAAAACTCTTTTTATTCCGGTTGCAACTGCACTTGCTCTTCCGTGCGCGGCTTCCTGCATATCAATATTCATATAATGATAAGCAAAAACAGAACAACCGACTGGTGCAACACCGATTGTCTTCTCCTGTAGCCCAAGTTCTTCAACGACTTCCATTAATACTCTGTGAACAACACTGTGTCCGCATCCCGGGCAATAGTGGAATGGAGTATCTGTTAATGTATCCGGTCTGCAATAGACCATTTCCATTCCTTCTGCATCCGGTGGAAAATCTAAAGTTGATGGTCTTTCAATTGACATAAATTAATCTCCTATTAAACTCTTTTAATCCTGAAGGACATTTTGATTGTCCAGAATTGATTCTATTTCATGAAGCACGTCATCAGGCGAAGGAATCATTCCGCCCATTCTGCCTGTAAAGTGAACCGGCACTTTTCCTTCAACTGCAAGCTTGACATCTTCTACCATTTGTCCGGCATTCATTTCAACTGACATCATAAAGTCAACCTGGTCAGCAAGCTCGTTTAATCTCTTGTAGGGGTATGGATAGAGAGTGATTGGTCTTAACAATCCTATTTTAATTCCTTTTTCTCTTCCGAGGTCAACTGTCTTCTGGCAAATACGTGATGATAATCCAAAAGCAACCAGCAGAATATCAGCGTCTTCTGTTTTGATTTCTTCAAACCTTACTTCATCTTTTTCAATCTTCCTGTACTTTTCCTGCAGTTGAAGATTAACAGATTCCATCTCTTCCGGTTTAATGAAAAGCGAGGTTATAATATTATGATCTCGGTCTTTTGTCTTTCCTGTTGTTGCCCATGGTGTTTTAATTTTTGGTAAGGAACCTTCCTCCGGTTGGATTACTTTTTCCATCATTTGTCCTAGTGCACCATCAGTTAAAATCATTGCAGGGTTTCTGTACTTTTCTGCAAGACGAAATCCTTCAAAAACAAAATCTGCCATTTCCTGAACTGAAGCTGGAGCTAAAACAATTAAATGATAATCTCCGTGTCCGCCGCCTTTTACTGCCTGAAAATAATCTCCCTGCGATGGTTGAATTGTCCCGAGACCGGGACCACCTCGAACAACATTCACGACTAAGCAAGGCAACTGAGCAGAAGCAATGTAAGAAAGTCCTTCCTGCATTAAACTTATTCCGGGACCTGATGATGAAGTCATAACTCTCGCACCTGCACCTGCGGCACCGTAAATCATATTGATCGATGCAATTTCACTTTCTGCCTGAAGTACTAATCCGTGACGTTTAGGAATTTCTCTTTCAAGATATTCCAACACTTCTGATTGAGGAGTAATAGGATAACCGAAGTATCCATCAATATCAGCACGAATGGCAGCTTCAGCAAGCGCTTCATTGCCTTTCATTAATTTTGCTTCACTAGTTTTGTTTTTTTTCTCTTCCATTATAAAACCTTCAAATAATTTTCTTTAAAGATGAACCTATTCTTTAGCCGCAACTTTCTTCGCAGGCTTTGGCTGCCTGTAAACTGTAATTGCAGCTTCGGGACAAACAAGTGCACAATTTGTACAGCCGGTACACTTCTCTTCAATCAGTTCGACGAAGCGGTAGCCTTTTTCATTGAAATGTGAGGAGAGACGAAGTCCATCTTGCGGGCATGATATGATGCAAAGCTCGCAGCCTTTGCATATCATGCCATCAATTTTTACCGTTCCTTTAATCATTTTCTTAAGCTTTCAAAATGAAGTGGGATTATTTTTTTAAAGATTTGACAACATATATGCCATCGGAACCTATTGTCTTAAAAGGATTTTAGGCAAAAAAGGGTTATTATATTGTCAGTTTTAAGAAGATACTAGAACGGCTTATTCCTAATTTCGAGAAGTAAATTAGGTTAGATGGGCAACTATTAAGAAGCTTAAATTTACTTGCAATCTGTAGTTACAACAACCAGTCATTCTGGTGAATCCTTTTAAGGATGAGTCCAGAATCTGGCGACGTCTGATTCCAGACAACCTGCCTGCTGGACAGGCAGGGCTGGAATGACGAAAAATTTTTACTCTGCAGTAACCTTTAATTCTCCCCTATTCGTTCTAACCATTCTCGAATAAAGTGAAAGCTGAGGATCGAATAAAAATCTAAGCCATAGTTTGAACCAGGATTTATGATAAACTAGCGTATCATAAAACTCCGGCGCTGCCTTTTTTAAGAGAGGGAGATTGTTCCATGGAATGGAAGGAAAATCGTGATGCTCATTGTGATAGCCAACATTCAGTGAGGGAATATTTAACGGACCGTAATAGCTGTAAGTCTCCTGCGGTGGTGCAACAAGAAAATGTTCCTGTATCCATCTTGCACCAAGCGGATGAAGTCCAATCGAAAAGATGAGTGAAAAAACAAGATAAAGCATTGCAGTCCATCCGAAGTAAATAATTATCAATACATCAACAACAAAGACAACAATCCAGTTTATAATAACCCACCTGTTCATAAACTCAATTTCTTTAAGACGCATTGTCCTGAACGCTTGGAAGAATGGAAAGAAAAGTTCCCACAACATTTTTCCTAAAAATGTATTGCCGATAAGTTTTGCTTCCCACTTACTTGCCAGATCTGCATCAAGATAATAATCTCCCTGGAATGAATGATGTTTCAGGTGATATGATTTGAATGAAACATAACTCGGGACAACTTTCGGGAGGTCGGCAATAATTCCGAAAATCGTGTTTAGTGTTCTGTTCTTAAATATTAGGTTGTGTGAAGCTTCGTGAATTAAAACAAAAAGATTATGGTCAGCAAATGCACCGATGAAGAATGCTACAATTATTGTCAGCCACCAAACCTGATCAGCGAGCAAATATGCAATAACGAATTGCAGAGTTACGACAAAAATTGTAATCACCGCACTGAAAGAATTCCTACCGATCAAATTTCTCACATCAGGGTGAGCTTTAAGAATTTGCTTTGTTCGCTCTTTATGCGGTTCCGGCTTATCCGAATATTGAAAATCCATTTTATTTCTCTCTCATTCTTCTGATTGTACAAAGGTAACCAAATGAGTCGAGGGAACAAAAAACAAATAGCAACTAATATTGTGCTACACTTTAAAATGCCGTTACAAATCCTAATCCGATTGTGCCGTATTTCGCTGTGAAGTTCTGGGAATATTCTGCTAGCAGCCTGATGTTTCTTCTCAGTAAATAACCGAAATGAATTCCAAATTGTTTCAGGTTCAAATCGGTTTGATCTGATTCAATCCAGTTGAACAACGCAACACTATACCAATCGCTGTCATCACCTTCGGGTCTGTAAATTAGTTCAGCGAAAGCTCCCTGTGTTTTTATTTTTTCTTTATCATCATAAAAAAAGCTGGGATTGTCATCACTTCTTGAAATATATTGGAGGTTCAATTCGAGTGGATCAAGGCTGAAAGTCATATCTCCACCAAGCATCCAGAGTTCATTTGTGCTATAAACAATCTCAGGAGGACCAGTAGGGCTTTCCTGTTTTTCTTTGCCCCAATAACCCATTGCACCAAGTCTAAAATTCTCGCCTGCATCCTGTGATACTCTTCCGAAAAAGTTTTTGTATTTATCGCTATCAAAAGTTCCGTTGAAGAATTCCTCTCCGATTCCGCTTCCATTTACAACTTCAAGGACCAAATCTGTTCCTGTTTCAAATCCGTATCCAAGCATTATTCCTCTGTCGTAAGTCAGGTCAACAATTGAATTGCCCGGTCGTACTTTGTAGATGTAGTAATCATCTCGCGTTAATCTTAATTCTCTTTTAAACAATGGATCGCAAACCTGGAATTGGCCGATTGTAAAATCCAACTCACTTCCGAAAAGATTATTAAACATAAACCATGCATCTTCAATTTTTCCAACTTCGCCTTTTTCCAGAATGTAATACACATAATAAGAAATGTCATTTGTTATAGCTCCTCCGGTTAGAATCTTGAAAAGCAGCGGCGCGTTGAAATCAGATTGTTCAGATTTGTTCTGGTTATATGTGATATAACCCTCCAGTCTTGCAGCAAGCGGAAAATCTCTTATGAGAGAAAGTTCTTCATCTCCAGTATCAACGTAATAGCGCGGAGCTTCCTGGTCTGCCAACTGAAAACCGTTGCCAGCGAAATCATTACCGTATGGTTTGAGCGCCGGAAAAGGTGAGTGACAGGTTTTACATGTCATATTGTATTTTCTGGCAAAAGCCGGGATGGCTAAAATATCATTTGCTAGAAATGCAATTATGATAAAAGATAAAACTGTGAGTGTAAATGTATTTTTCATTTGATTCCTCTTTTTTTATTCCTTGTCATTGCGCGGAGTTTACGACGAAGCAATCCTTTCTTATACAGATTGCTTCGCTTCGCTCGCAATGACAGTTTGTTATTATGGTAATATTGTCACATAAGTTGAGTGCTCGTTTACTTTTATAATTTCTTCTTCATCATCAGGAACATTCAGAAAATCCGCGACAGGTTTAACTAATTTTTGATAGTTAAGTACTGCTGTAATTTTCATTTCGCCCGGAGCTACTTTATCAGGTAGATTGAATGTAAAATGTTCAAGCTTTGTTTCACGCGGTCCAAGTCTGTAATCCACTCCAAGCGAAGCAGTATTCCATTGCTGGATTGTCATTCTTCCCTGCGGATCGAAGTATGCCATTCTGAAAATTCTGTCACCGATTGGAATTCCATCACGTTGAACCCCTTTAAAGTTCGGATCATTCTTTGCAATTCCCATATCCTGGTAAGCTAAAACATCCGCACCAATTGTGTAATCTTCTCCCTCAAATCCTTTTTTATTTACAGGGAGATGATAAATGTTTCCTTTTGCGTCTACGGCTTCAACGTGCATCCAGACGATCCTGTCTTCAACTGATCCTGTCGGAAATTTGTGCCCTGTTTTCTGATTGAACAACGCAACGGTAAACTTAACTGTTTCGCCCGGCTCGACCTCTCTAATATCTGGATGAATTCGTAACTCAATTGTTCCTTTAACTTTTCCGGGATCGTGTGCACCGTGGAATAAATGCTGCCACGCATCAGGATATTTATTTCCCATTGATGCGGTGTAACCTTCTGCCTGTGTCATATGGCAGTTCTGGCATTGTACTCCCTCTTTTGAATAAGGTCCTTCTTTCCATTCAAGATGAGTTGACTTTACCCAGATTCCGTATGGAGACATTTCGTTATGACAGGTACCACAAAAATCTGCTGACTTTAGAAAATCAGACTTTATGATTTTATGTTCGGGTGAATTCCCTGTACCTCTCGGACCATATTTTGTTTTACCATCACCTGGCTCAGAAATCCAGTTGAAGTTGTAAGGTGTGTCTCCCTCAAATCCCGAAACAGTATGGCAAACATCACACGAAACTGATTCGTTCGCACGAGATTTCATTTCTGGTTTTGGTGGTGGAACGTCTCCAACCAAAAACGAAATCGGTGCATGACAGCCATTACAGCCGGCTTTTACCTCGGCTACTTTCTCATCTTTCTCTGCATGCGGAACTGCAAGTTCGAAATATTCAATCTCATCCCAATGATGGGTGTATGCCTGCGACATCATTGCTTGTTTCCATTGCTGATAAAAATCCACATGACAGGATGAGCCGCAAAATTGCGGAGTTTTATACTCATCATATTTTCTTGTGCCAAGAGCATCGGCACCAGCTTTAACTTGTGAGAATTGTTGCGGCGATAGAAAAATAAGAATGAGTGCAAATATTTTAAAGGTAAGTTTCATATGAACCCCCGTTTTATGGAGAATATGTTTTTTGATAAACAGCATTAGTAAATTCAAAATAGTTTATCTTTACTAAATAAACGTACTAACACGAATTGATATTTAGTAACACATTTATAAATAATTGACCGGAGACAAGTAAATTATTCGCCTCCGGTCCTTGAATATGCTAAAGATATTTTTTTCCTCTATTCAGCAGTAGGAACATTTAAACATTTTATAAACGCTGCCAGATGATTTTCTGATGCTGCTTTCAGATTCTGATATACTCTGATGATATCCGGATTATCAACAAAAGTTAATTGAAATGTCAGGTCAGCTATGTCCAGTTCCTCAATTGCTTTTCCGACAAGTAATGCTTCATTCAAAGATTGACTCCCCTGTAGAATATACTGATCATATAAAAGTTGAAATTGAGTATCAGGAAAAACACCGACCGAATCTGTTGTCAGCGGATCCGGCACACTGTATTTATCAAGCAATCTCTTTACTGCTTCCATATGTTTCTGCTCACTTAGCTGGATATTCAAAAAAACTTTGTGATTCCACAACTCGCCCATCACTATATAAACATCCCTTGCAAGCTTTTCTTCTATTCTCATATGAATAAGGCCGTCTCTCTCCTCCTGTGAAAGTTCATAAGTTGTACCTCCTCCATTACCATTTCCACCACCATACTTTGAAAGAATATCAGAATATTCAGTTGATGTTGGATTTTCGGTTTGACATGCTAAAAGAAAAAATGAAGTAAAAAGAGAAATGATTAAAAGATGATATTTACTTTTTTTCATAAGAACCTCTCTGTATTTTATGATTGTTAATTAGAAAGGACGACAGTAGCTGCCGTCCTTATTATTTAGTTTAAGACTTTAATTACTTTCTTCCGCCTCTTTGAGTACCTGTTCCGCTTCCGCTACCAGAACCTGAACCGTAACCAGAGCCATCTTTAGGACCTACTCCGCTGTTACCAGTTCCATCTTTTGGTCCCCACATTTTACCATTACCATTGTTGCCTCTGCCATTTTGATTTTTCTGACCGGTACCATCTTTAGGTTTTACATAGTCAGGATCCTGTCCATTCGGAACTCCGTCACCATCTGAATCCACTGAGTTATCGTTTATTCCATCACCATCCAAATCGATAAATCCTTTCTGTCCGTCATTACCCTTTTTGTTTTGAACACCGGAATAATCTTCATCTCTTCCGTTTGGAATTCCATCACCATCAGCATCAGGTGCATTATCATTAAAGCCGTCGCCATCACTGTCTACAAAACCGCTTCCGTGAACTTTATTTTGCTCCTTAGTCTGAGTCTTGACCTGATTTTTATTCTGTTGTTTAAGCTGATTCTGGTTTTGATTTTTGAGTTGTGTCTGCGGATCGCCTTGCGATTTAATTTGTTCCTGATTTTTTATTTGGTTCTTTTCCTGTTCCTGAGTCTGAGTTTTTATTTTATTTTGCTCTTTGTTTTGAACAGGATCTCCCTGGGCTAGAACAGACGTCGCAAAGAAAATAACACTGACTATCAGTGTAATCACTAGCGAAAGATTTTTTGTGGTTTTCATTTTATTACTCCTTTTTTGTTTGATGTTTTTTGAATTACTTTTTATTGTATTATTCAACGGTTGTGCCATTTAAGAATGATTTGATTTTATTCTGTAATTAAACTTTTTAAATGGAGAGAATATTTTCTTCGACCTTAAGGGCGAACTGTTACGACTATGTGGACGAAGCCTTATTAAACTTTCAAACGAGGTTACTATAACATTAAAGACTTAACCTACACCTCAGCCTTTGTCTTTTCCCCTGAGTTCAATCTTGCATTAAATCTGATTAGTTTTGAATATGAATTTCTTAAATACACTTCAGCCGAAGGTAATCATAGCAGTTGCGCTAATTGTCGGTGCTCTTATGGTTGTATCTGCTTTTATAGAACTTAAGCAAAGCAAAGGAGAGATTCTTCATTTACTTACCGAGCAATCTTCTTCATTAATTGAAACCGTAAACCAAAGCAGCATAAACGCATTAAACTCAAGCGAAGAGATTGAATATCTTATTGCTGAAAGATTGTTTAATAATGCCAGGCTAATAAAAAAACTTGACAGCTTGAACCTGCTTACTCAGCAGAAACTGTTTGAAATTGGCAGAGAGAACTCACTTTTCAGAATTAATATTTTTAATCAAAACGGTATGCGAGTTCTTTCAAGCAGAATTCCGGAAGAGGATCATCCTCATGGTGAAGAAAACATCAATAGATCAGAAGAGTTAGAACCCATATTGAAAGATGGGTTGAAAGAATTTGTTATTGGTTTAAAACAAGCAGAGTTCACAGATGGACAGAGATTTGCTGTAGCAATTGCACGTTCAAATAAAAGAGGTGCTATTGTCATAAATCTTGATGCTGAAGAATTTTTAGAATTCAGGAAAAGAATCGGGCTTGGGAAAATAATCAGGGATATTTCAGACAATCAGGGAATTGAATACATCGTGTTGCAGGATTCGCTGGGAATTCTTGCCGCCGGTTCATCTGTTGACACTATAAGCTCGATTGTATCGGATCCGTTTTTGGTATCCGCTATTAATTCTGATAAAATCTATTCCAGAACTCACATATATAAAAATCAGGAGATTTTTGAGAGTGTAAAAAGACTTAATTATGACGGCGAAGTGATCGGAATATTCAGAATAGGTTTGACTCTTGATGAAGTCCGGGCTGTTGAGGACAGAATGGTGAGAAGACTGATCATCATTTCTCTGGTTCTTGCTGCGATAGGGGTAATTATTCTCAGCATAATATTCACTACTCAAAATCTTAAGACCGTTTCAAACGAATTTAAAAAATTCAAAACATTTACTTCTACTGTGCTTGAGAATATGGGTGAAGCGGTTATTGTAGTTGATGAACAAATGCAAATTACGCTTTTCAACAAATCCTCGAAAAATCTCTTTAAAAGGAGAGATGAAGATATCATTCAGAAAAATCTTTCAGAATTATCTGACGATATTTCCAGATCATTACTCGAATATTGTAAAAACAGCGGTGAACAATGTGCAGATGTTGCAATTGATACAGCAATCGGAGATGAACGAAAATACCTGCTTCTGAATTTCACCAGGAATAAAGATGAAGATGGCAAAGAGAATTTTATTATCGTTATAAACGATTTAACCGAATCACGCCGCCTTGAAGAAGAATCAAAGCGTAAAGAGAAACTTTCAGCAATGGGTGAACTTGCTTCGGGGGTTGCACACGAAATCAGGAATCCAATCAATGCAATCGGGATGATAGCCCAACGACTTGACAAAGAATTTAAAGTTGAAAAAGATTCAGAAGAATATCACAGCATTACAAGTCTTTTGAGAAGCGAGGTTACAAGAATTAACAAAATCATTACACAGTTTCTGAGTTACGCAAAGCCGCTAAGTCTTCAGATTAAGAAGATAAATGCAAAAGCTTTTTTTGATGATATTTATAGATTGTTTTCTGATCAGGCAAAAATTAAAGGAGTTGAACTAATTGTTTTATCTGATCAATCTTTTGATATGAAGATTGATCCAGAGCTAATCAAACAATCAATGATGAACCTTGTTCAAAACGCAATTGATGCAGTTGAGAAAAAAGGTAAGGTTGAAATAAATTATTTTAGGAAGGGAAATGATTTGAATATTGAAATAGCAGATAACGGCAAAGGTATTCCCGAAAATGTTAGAAACAAGATATTCGATCTTTACTACACATCAAAACCGGAAGGTACGGGACTGGGCTTAAGCATTGTTCAAAAAATTATCGCTGAACATAATGGGACAATTGAAGTTTTCAGCGAGATAAACACATACACAAAATTTAAAATAACCATACCGCAAACATGAAAGACTACAACATTTTAGTAATTGATGATGAAGCTGCACAGAGAGATGTGCTCACAGGTTATCTTAAGAAAAAGGGTTACACAATCCTTTCTGCTTCATCAGGTAAAGAAGGAATTGAATTTACCAAGTCACACCCTGTTGATATTATTCTTTCAGATTTTAAAATGCCTGATTTAAATGGAATCGAAGTTCTTGAGCAGGTAAAGAAAATAAATCCTGAAATCAGTCTTGTAATTGTAACCGCATTTGGAACTGTAGAAAATGCAGTTAAAGCAATGCGGCTCGGTGCATTTGATTACATTTCAAAACCAGTTGATCTGGATGAACTTGATTTAATGATTGAGAGAATCATCGAGCATAAAAATCTAAAATCTGAAAATCAATTATTAAAAACTCAATTGCAGGAGAAGTATAAAATCTCTGCTATCGTTTCTCAATCTCAGAAGATGGAGGAAGTAATAAACATTGCTGCGAGGGTTGCAGACAGTAAAGCAAATGTTTTAATTACTGGTGAGAATGGAACCGGCAAAGAAGTTCTGGCTAAAGGAATCCATTTTTTAAGTTCAAGACGGGATGCAGCTTTTGTAGCTGTGAATGTTCCGGCACTTACAGAAACTTTACTTGAAAGTGAATTGTTCGGACACGAAAAAGGTGCCTTTACAGGTGCAGACAAAATGAAGAAAGGAAGATTTGAAATTGCTCACGGTGGTACAATTTTTTTAGATGAAGTCGGAGATATTCCTCAATCAATTCAGGTGAAACTTTTGCGTGTTCTTCAGGAACATCAGTTCGAAAGAGTCGGCGGCACAGAAAAAATTGAAGTTGATGTCAGAATTATAGCGGCAACGAACAAAGATCTCGAGCAGAAAATCAAAGAAGGAACTTTCAGGGAAGATCTTTATTACAGGCTAAACGTAGTCTCGATAAAAATTCCGCCGCTACGCGAAAGGAGAGAAGACATACTTCCGATGATTGAAAACTTTATTGATAAGTATTGCAAAGAAAATAAAAAGGACAAGCTTGAGATTTCGAAAGAGGCTGCTGATGTGCTGATGAAATACAATTATCCCGGTAACGTCCGCGAGTTGGAAAACATAGTTGAGCGAGCGGTTGTTTTAACACGGGTAAAAGTAATAACTCTAAACGACCTGCCGATGAATATAAAAGGATTTAAAGAAGAGAAAACTCTACCCGCGTTTGGAGAAGGAAATCTTACTGAGCAGGTTGAGGCACTTGAAAAACAATTAATATTCGATGCTCTTCAGGAAAGCGGAGGTAATCAAACTAAAGCCGGAAAATTATTAGGACTAACTGAGCGAAATTTGAGATACAAGCTGAAGAAGTATAATATTAAACACTAACGATCTTCCATTTTATAATTAAAATAAACAAGGCGGTTAAACTACACAAGTCGTAACCGCCAAGTCTAATCAGGAGGGCATTCTAAAAATCAAAACCTAAAGTAATTGCGTAAATCTGGTTGTTGTAATCGTAGTAGTAATCGTTGGAAATGTTTTTGATATAATTATAATTTAATGACAGATAAAGCCCACTAATAATTTCACTCAAACCAAATTCCAGAGAAGCACCGGCAGAATACTGATTATCCTGTCTTAACTCATTAAGATTGTTACCATCCTTATCAGCCGCAGGAAGGTCTGTATAATTTCTAATCTCATATCGTCCCGAAATCTTTCCCATTATGTTTGGAAGAAAAAGATAAGACATTGTTAATCCGGTTTCAACTCCTTCATTTGAATAAATATCGTTGAATAGTTCTTCCTCGTAATAGATGTAATCTATAGTATTGAAATAACGATTACCGCCGCTGAGGTTATTTCTGAAAAAGGCATAAGCACTTAAGCCTAAATCATCTGTTATCCCCTGCCCTAACTGCAAATATAGTTTTGACTGCAGAACTTCATCAGCAAGTCCCTGGTTCTGCATCTTTTCAATATAAATTTTTTGATCAATCTCCACTGCAGCGGTGAGTGAAGTCCGGCTTTCAAAACTGTTTATTGATCTTAAAAAAGCTTTAAGCTGGTAGTGAGAGAAGAGAGAAAAATTCTCATAGTCAATTCTGTTGCCTATTACACCGAGCTGAATTTTATTACTCTCGCTGATTGAATGCATATAATTTGCATAAGCAGAGACCTGGTTGAAATCATAAATGTAGTAATCCTCTTTATTTATTCTTATTGTGTAATTGAGTCCAACATTAAACGGATTATCATTTTCAGCGAAGAGGTAAGTGTTAACTGCACCGAATTTGTGAATGGTTGTAGATTTATCAGAATACTGATAATATCGATTTAAAAAACCTGTGTAGTAGATTTCAAAATTATTTTGCTCTGATTCTAAATCGTAGCCAAGCTCGCCGGTAAAAGCATTTATGAAATCGGATTCATTCAAATAATTATTGAAGATATTATCATCGTAATATCCTTCGACATCGGCAGTGAGATAAAACTGTGCTGAGGAATTGAAGCTAAATACAGCAATCAGTAAAACAAGTAAATTCAGAAAACTAATTTTTCGTTTCATAAAATAATTGTGTTTCAAGAATTACTTTCGCCCGCCGTTGCCACCGGATCCGCCGTTACCGCCCTGTCCACCGCTGCCTTGACCTGCTCTCGTTCTTTTCCTGATCTTTTCAAGACTCATTCCTCCAGCGCGTGTATCTGCAATGCCGTCTCCATCTTTATCTATGAAGACATCTTTGCCTCTCTTATTACCGTTTTTACCAGAGAACTGATCACCGCTGTGGACTCTATTCCTGTCCCTGATATGATTTTCGTCGCCTTGATTTTTTTCCTTATTCTGTTCCTGGGTTTGAATCTGCTTCTGTTCTTTATTCTGATTTTGAGTAGAGTCCTGCGACTCCATTGCAAATGCAAAGCTGGTCAAACCGAAAGCGAATATTATTATTAATGTTTTCATTTTATTTACCTCCGCTGAAATGAAAACAAAGCGTGTGCCGTTAAAAGAGTGCTAAAATCTTATTAATTGATGAAGTGCTGATGTGAACACGACCAAATTGTTGAGTGCTGCGACCAAATGGGCGAGGAAGATTTTATGCTTAGAATATATAACCAATATTTATGCTGGGTGAAAAGAAGTAGTCTCTTCTAGAGTTGTATTCATTGACTTGCTTTATGAATGCAAACTCCAGGTTCAGGGTAATGTTATTTTCGAATAGAATACCACATCCTGCATTCATAATTATTCCCCAGCCCCACTCCTTATTTTCACCACTTATATCCCTTACTCCAAAGACCGGCCCTATTGCAGCATAAAAGTTTATAGGATCAAGATGGTTGAACCAAAAAGTAATCGGAATATAGCAACCACCACCCTCAATAGAATTGTCAGCGAATGCAGCTACAAAAATTGGCATCAGTCCTAATCTATAATATGAAGAATCATTAAATACGATAATACCCGCAAGTGATAAACCCCATCTGCCATCCTCAATATTATTTGAAAAATCGTACCAACCTTCAATCTGCATAGAATAAGAATTACTGAATGCATATCTAATTGTTGCTTCTCCACCAAAAGCCATTTTATTGGTTACCCTATCAGGCCGTGTCTCAGGAAAATATCCAACTCCGCCTAAAATCTGAGTTTCATCTTTTTCAAGTGGTTTGGGTGGTAAATTGATCGAGGGACTATAGACTAAACTTGGGACACAACTAAAAAATGTTGAAAGTGTGAAAAAAATAATTATAAGTTTTATTCTCGCTTTGCTCATAATCTATAAACGAAAAACTATTTTCAGCGAACATTAATCATAAGTGCTACAGAAACTTAAGTTTTAAGAAAGATTAAATCAAATTTTCTTAAGCAGTAAAGATGCACACTTGTTAAATTGCTATTTCTTTCTCGCTACAATCACAAAATATCTTGTGATTTTATCATCACAACAGTCATATCATCCGATGCAGGAAAACCACTTATAAAAGTCTGAACATCATCAAGCAGATTCTTTATGGTAGCGTCTGGATTAATCATCTGTTCAAAAATACGTTTGTCGCCATATTCTTCTGATACCTGGTTCATTGCTTCACTAATTCCATCTGAATAAAATAGCAGGCGGCTGACCGAAGGTAATTCAAAACTATGTTCAGGAAAGAATCCTTCCTGAATACCCAATGGTAATCCTGAATTGAAATTCAAAAACCTTCCCCCTTCTGAATCTGCAAACAATGGAGGAGGATGACCGGCATTGGCAAATACAATATTCTTACCTGATGGATTTACAATTGCATAAATCATCGTAACAAACCTTGTTTTGGGAAAATCTTTTACTAACGTATCATTTACTTTGGTCAGAACTTCACCCGGTGACAAACCTCGTTCGGCAAACATTCTCAATACGCTTCGTGTGGATGCCATTAGCAAAGCAGCACCTGTTCCTTTACCGGCAACATCCGCAAGCACAATTGCTATTCTTCCGTCAGGGAGAGGAATATAGTCGAACCAATCACCGCCAACTTCACGGCAGGGAATACACAACCCTGTTATTTCAAATCCCGGAATGTCCGGAGTCCAGTCAGGAAACAAACTAAGCTGGACACTACGCGCTTCATTAAGTTCTCCAACCAGACGGTCTTTTTCCTTCCGCTCATTTTCAAATAACCGGGCATTCTCGATTGCTGTTGCTACATGACCTGCCAATGCCTCAAGTAGTTGGATTCGGGAATTTGTGAATGCATTTGCTTCCTGATGCTGGAAATTAAATACTCCAATTAGTCGACCATGAATTTTCAAGGGGATGTCAAGTTCTGAACGCGTAGATTCTTCACTTACCTGATAATACGGGTCTAGTGTCACATCCGGCGAATAATAAGTTTCTTCAGTCAAGCCAACGTGTCCAACCATTCCATATTCTCCAATCTTGAATCGGTCACCTTTCACGTGAAAGTTAACGGTCCAGCCGCGGACAGCTACGATTACCAGTTCATTGGTCTGTTCATCTTTAAGCAAAACACCAGAGCGCGAATAACCGAAAGTTTGTGCAACATCACTTACAACTTCTTCGAGAAGAAGATCCAGGTCTAAAATTGAATTGATCCTCTGAGCAACACGCTGCAGCAGAAGCAATTCTTTTATTTCTTGATTTTCGTCATTCATTCAAGGAAACTCTATCTAGAAATAACTTAAGTATTGTGTGATTAATAATTTTAATGGTAAGAGTTTTATGAAATTTACGTTATGAGAGAAAATTAAGCAAACCATCCCTGTTAGAACAAGCTTATCTTTATATATTTTTGTACAGACAATTTTTTACTCATTATTTCGGGGAAGCATTGTGAAAACCATATTATTAATACTCATCGGCAAAAGAAAAGACGCTGCAGTAAAAGTTCAGCAGATACTTACTGCATGGGGCTGCAACATTAAAACACGTCTTGGAATTCACAATGGTGTGCTGGAAAACTGTTCTGATACAGGATTGCTTATTCTTGAATTGGTCGGCAAAGCGGAAGACAACAAGGAAATTGCACGTAAGGTCGCACTGATTCCAGGTGTATCATCGCAGCTTGTTGAATTGGACGCTCCAAAAGAACAGTAACCCTCTGCCATAGTTCTGAGGAGTTTGTGCTTTATAATTGGGAATTACAGCTCTCATCTATTAATTTCCAAGTGTGAGAATAAAATCTAAAATAAAAAAATATCCCAAGACCTTCATTCTGATTTTATCTTTTGTATTAATCTATCTATTGCTTTTAATTCCACTTGACAATAATCAACCTGCCACTGAGGAAAATAAAACTCCATTTAGCTGGAACAGGGATAGCCTGTGGAAAAGCTTAGAATTAAAATTTCTATCAGCTAATTCAGAAGGATGTGATAAAATAAATTACACTGTCGATTCACTAATAACAATTTCTGAAATATTATTAAGTGAGATTTCAACCGACACATTAGATCCTTCTGATGAAAAGTTTATAGCACTCGAAAACAATATATTTAATATCGCTCCGCTAATTCCGGTTTGCAATCAATACTTTCCCGATTACATAGAATTCTATTCAAACCTGAGAAAAGTTGTTAAAGAACAATCGGTAAAATGGGATATGAATTCCACCGAAGCAAAAAATGCTCTTTACAGATTGTTGTACGGAAACCGAATTGCAATTGAAGAAATAATGCTTCAATTACCTGATAACAGGGTTGCTACTCTGATTAAAGGAGTCGATGAACCCTCACCAACACCTTCGGCAGAAATACTTGGTGTGAGAATTCACAGTGGAGATATTTTAGTTTCGAGAGGTGGTGCACCAACATCAGCTTTGATAGCCAGAGGTAATGATTATCCGGGAAACTTTTCACACATTGCTTTGGTTCACATAGACGAAAAGACAAAATTGATTTCTATAATCGAGTCTCACATTGAAAGAGGAGTAACCGTTTCCTCTCTGGAAGAATATCTTAATGATAAAAAATTAAGAATTATGGTGTTAAGATTACGATCGGGTTTGATATCAGATAACTCAATGCTTCCACATTTTGCAGCGGAGTATTCATTAGAAGAAGCTAAGAAAAAACATATTCCTTACGATTTTGAAATGAACATTAATGAATACGAAAAGCAATTTTGCTCTGAAGTTGCTTCTTCTGCATATAACAAATTCGGGATAACACTATGGATAGGATTATCAACTATTTCATCAAAGGGAACAAGAAACTGGTTAGCAGCATTTGGAGTAAAATATTTTGAAACCCAGGAACCTTCAGATCTTGAATATGATCCTCAGGTTTCTGTTGTTGCTGAATGGAGAGCTCCCGAAACTCTATACAAAGATCATCTTGATAATGCGGTAACAGATGTAATGTTAGAAGAAGCTGATAGCGGAAAGGTTTTAAATTATGATTGGTACCTTCTGCCTATCGGGAGAATTATGAAAATTTACAGTGTAATATTAAATATGTTTGGAAATGAAGGCCCTGTTCCGGAAGGTATGAGTGCGGAGGCGGCTTTAAAAAATGTCGATTATTCAGAAACTCACGATCAGATCAAATCAAAACTTGTTTTTCTTGCTGATCAATTTAAAGTTCAAAAAGGCTATAAGCCTCCATACTGGGAATTGGTGAATTTAGCAAAGCAAGCTCACGATGAAACAAATGATTGAATTTTTTGAAGGGATTTTTTTTCAGCTATTAGCTTTAAATTCTACCAGAGCTTCATCTTTTTCTTTTCTGCGGAAAGGAAGCTCGATTGTAAAGCAGGTGCCGGGATAATCTTTTTTTGCCATGCGTGAGGGGCTTTCAGCTTTGATTGTTCCGCTGTGCCGCTCAACAATTCTTTTAACCACAGAAAGTCCTAATCCTGATCCTTCCGCAATAATTTTTTTTACATTAGCTGCACGATAAAAATCCTTAAATATTTTTGGGAGCTCATTTTCGGGAATGCCCACGCCATCATCACAGACTTCAATAGTGAGATTGCTGCTGTCGCTATTAATAGTTACTTCTACACTGCCGCCATCAACTCCATATTTAATTGAGTTGCCGATAAGATTAGAGAATGCAATATCAAGCAGAAATTTGTCCCCCTTAATTTTTTCTTTCTTGTCTCTTGCGTCAAATAAATTCAGCTTGATCAGGTGAGCGTCTGCGGAAATTTTTCTTCGCTTGACAACACCGGAAACTATTTCATCAATATCAATTTCTTCCTCATCAAACTGATCGTACAGAGTAAGCTTGGATACATTGAGCACATCGTTTATCATCTGTACTCCTTCATCGGTTCTGTTTTTTGCCCGCACAAGCTTTTCTTCAATTGTTTCATCAATCGGTCCAAGAAATTTCTGAAGAATGATATCTATGTATGATGCAACTGCAACTATCGGAGTTTTTATTTCGTGAACAATACCCATAATATATTTTTGTTTTTCTTTTTCAGCAGTGTTTAACTTTTTCATCGAATCTACAAGATCTTTTTCACGCTTATATAACTGACGTGCCATTCCGTTTGCAAGATAGACGCTCAAAAAAATCATAAATGCAAAAGTGAAAAGAAATGCCCCTGCGTAATATGGATTATTATAAAGAGAAAAGTTCACAAGACCATTAATCGGATGATGGGCTATAAACTGATAGTGTTCCAGTACTGTTAAAAGTACAAATAGCAGCACGAAAACAGCCGATATAGTGTAAACAAGAGTTCCGGGAAGAATAAGACTTCCAATGATCACAAGAAAGACAAAAAGCATATAAAGCGGTGACTCAATTCCTCCTGTATAATAAACAAGAAGCAGTAAAGTTACTAAGTCCAATATTATCTGAAGTAAGGATAGATAGAGAGGATTGAATCTCGTAACATCGAACTGCACATACTTTCGTAAGCGATGCAGAATAACATTATAAGAAAGTATTGATGCAATTATTATCACCCCGGCAATAAGCTGAGTTTCTGAATAATTTATTTTAAATATAAATGTTGTGATGAAAAGGAAGATGCTTAGCATTACCACCATGGCATAACGCATCTTAATAAACCAAAGGTTTCTTCTGCGGATTGCTTCCCAGAATTCCTTCTGCTCAACTGCCCAATCGGGCACCATACTCAGCATTAGTTTATTAAACAATACTTCTCCGCTTGTTGTTTCTTTAGTTAAAAACTTTATAAGGATGTTATGGAAATATAAGGGTATACAGGTATAAGGTAATACGGAAATAAAGTTTTAAACATCACTAAAAATGATTTGCTAACATTACTTAACCCGGTTGTATCCATTATACCTTATACCCCCATACCAATCTTCCTATGCAATATACTTACCACGTTTTATATAATGAGTATGAAGAAGCTTGTGAGAGATGTGTCCACAAGGACCATCAGTTAAGAACTCATTATAAATTTCAACAACATGACGATTCTCGTGTGATTTTCTGACAGGCAAAGATTTGTCTTCATCATAAATTGCTTTTGCTCTGAGTTTACGTATTTCGGGTGTTGTTGGAATTGGCTGACCACCACCGCCAATGCAACCTCCGGGACAAGCCATAAATTCTATGAAGTGACATTCACTGAACTTGCCGCCGGCTTTAATATCGTCCATTACTTTCTTTGCGTTGGCAGTCCCATGAACAACTGCAATCTTTAGTGTTGCACCTTTCAGCCAGTTCCAATCCGGAACAAGATGTGCAATCAACTTCGGCACAGGTCCAACATCACTAATTGGAAGCTCGGCATATTTTATTCCTTCGAATCCTCTTACCGGAGTTATATCAGCATTAGCAAAAATATTTTCTATTTTCTTTCCTGTAATAAATTCAACAACAGTTCTCAAAGCGGCTTCCATCACCCCACCGGTTGCGCCGAATATCAAGCCTGCACCGGATGCTTCACCAAACGGATCATCAAAGTGTGACTTTGGCATTTCAGGTAAATAGATTCCGGCTTCTTTTATCATCTGTGCAAGTTCTCTTGTCGTCAAACCATAGTCAACATCCTTAAATCCTGAATCAACCATTTCCGGTCTGTTGCACTCAAACTTCTTTGCTGAGCAAGGCATTACGGCAACAGATACTATATCCTTTGGATCGATTCCTTTTCTCTTTGCATAAAATGTTTTGATAAGTGCGCCGAACATCTGCTGCGGCGATTTTGCCGAACTGAGGTTGTCAACATACTCAGGATAAAAATGTTCAAGATATTTCACCCATCCCGGTGAACATGATGTAAATTGCGGTAAAGCAACCTGTTCTTTCTTCACCAGTGCATTGTATAATCTTTGAATTAGTTCAGTTCCTTCTTCGAAGATTGTTAAATCAGCAGTGAAGTTTGTATCAAAAACAACATCAAAACCGATTCTTCTTAAAGCTGTATTCATTTCTCCGGTTAGTGACGTTCCCGGTTCCATTCCAAATTCTTCACAAATTGCTGCTCTTGGTGATGGCGCTGTCTGAATCACAACATGTTTTTTCGGATTATCAATCGCGGACCATATTTCATCGCGAGGATCATTTGCACGTAATGCACCAGTGGGACAACGGTTTATACATTGACCACAGTTGATACAAATTACTTCAGCTAATGGCTTATCCCAAAAAGTTCCAATGTGTGTATCGTGCCCTCTGCCGATTGCTTCAAGCACACCAACTTCCTGAAGATCAATACATGTTCTTACACATCGTTTGCAGAGTATACACTTATCCATATCCCTGACAACAGAATAGGAAGAATTGTCTACTTCATATCTTGGATTTTGAATATGACCGAAGCTATAGTGATCAACACCATATTCTTTTGCAAGCGATTGCAATTCACAATTGTTATTTCTAAAACAGGAATAACACTCGCCGTAATGTTCACTAAGCAGTAAATCGATAATGTGTTTTCTGGATCTTCTTACAGCGTTCGAGGTTGTTTTAATTTTTATCGGTGCTGTAATTGGAAAAGCACACGAAGCCTGAAGTGTTCGCATGCCCTCAACTTCAACAACACATATTCTGCAAACTCCGGCAACACATAAATCTTCGTGATGACACAGTGTTGGAATGTGGATCTGGTTTTGTCTGCATGCTTCAAGTATAGTTGTACCAAGAGGAACAGAGAATTTCTTTTCGTTTATTTCAATTGAAACCGATCCGCCAATGTATTCGGGATTTTCCGGCTTTTCAATTACCAGCGGTTTTTGACTTACCGGTGCTCTTAATGTTTTTTTACTTTCCATTTCTTCCTCCATTACCAGCGTTAAATATTTCATCATTAAAATTTTCGAGAATAGAGATGAACGGATTCGGGCTCGATTGACCTAACCCGCACTTGGAGGCCATCTGCATTGTTCTGCCAAGATCTTTTAATTTATTTATATGAGCGAAAGTGTATTCACCTTTTTCTATCATCTCAACACCTTCGAGCAATTTTACATTACCCATTCTGCAGGGTGTGCATTGTCCGCATGATTCCTCAACAAAAAATTCCATAAAGTTTTTTAACACATGAAGCATATCCCTGCTTTCATTAAAAACCATAACGGATCCACCCGTTGCAACATCTTCATAAGCCATTGTTCTATCAAATTGAGATTTTGGTACACAATGACCTGAAGCTCCGCCAATCTGAACTGCTTTTGTATTCTTTGCTTCTACAATTTTAAGCAGTTCCGAGATTTTTGTTCCCCAGGGAAGTTCGTAAACACCTGGTTTTTCACAATCACCCGAAACTGAAAACAGTTTTGAACCTGATGATTTATCCGTTCCGAATTTTGCAAACCAGCTGCCGCCTTTTACAACGATATGGCTTACTGCCGCAAGTGTTTCAACATTATTAACTGATGTGGGTCTGCCAAGATATCCTGTGTTTATTGGATATGGTGGTCTGTTGCGAGGTTCACCACGATGTCCCTCAAGAGATTCAATAAGAGCTGTTTCTTCACCACACACATAAGCCCCTGAGCCAAGGAATATTTCAATGTCAAAATTGAAATCCTTTTTACCAAAAATATTTTTACCTAGCAGATTATCTTTTCTCATCACTTCGAGATAATCCTGAAGAGGTTTAAGAAGGTATTCATATTCACCGCGCAGATAAACAATACCTTTTTGTGAACCAATTGTATAACCACCTACGACCATTCCATCAAAAACAAGTTCAGGGTATTCCATCAGGAGAACTCTGTCTTTAAATGTTCCTGGTTCACCTTCGTCTGCATTACAGACAAGAAATTTATCGTCGGACTTAGCAGCCGCAGTCAACATCCACTTTGTTGAAGTTGGAAACCCTGCCCCGCCTCTTCCTTTCAGTTTGGAATCTTTCAATTCAAATAAAATATCTTCGCGTGTCATTAAAATTGCTTTTTTAATAGCATCTCCTCTTTTGTATTCAGAGAAGATAACCGGACCTGTTCTTTTCTTTTTTATTGTTTCCATAATCACTTCACCTTTCCGAGAAGTTCAACTGCTTTTTCGGGAGTAAGCTGAAGAAAAACCTGGTCATTGATTGCCATCGCCGGACCCATGTCGCACAAGCCGAGACAGTTAGCATATTCAACTGTAAATTTATTATCCTTTGTTGTCTCGCCGATTTTAATTCCCAGCTCACGCTCAATAGCTTTAACCAGACCGCTTTTGCCTTTCATATCACAGGAAATTGTCTGGCAGATGCGAACAAGATTTCTTCCTTTAGGATTTGAATTTAAAAATGCAAAAAAGGAAATGACGCTGTAAACTTCCACCGGATGAATATTCAGAAGACGTGCAACTTCCTGCTGTGCGAACTCAGAAATATGTCTGTGCTTATTCTGAATTTCATGCAAAATCATCAGTAAGGCTGAGCGGTCATTTCCGTATTTATTTACGTAGCTCTCTATTTCTTCGGAGAGAGCATTTTTTTCTGCTACAAACATTTACTCACTCCTTATAATGTAATTTTAAAAGTTTTTCTACCTTGTCAATTAAAGTGTCGGGTGATATTGGTTTTTCAATAAACTCATCCACCGGAACCATTTCACCTGCTGCAAACTCAAGTCCCAATGCTTTCGATACAGATGTATACATAATGATTGGTATCTCAAATTTTTCTTTTCTGAATTTTTGTGCGAGGAAAAAACCATCGTCGGGTTCATTCATCATTACATCAAGTATGATGAGATCGGGTTTTTTCTCTTTAACAATTTTATAACCATCATCAGGATTATCAGCGGTGATTACTTCATATCCTTTTGCTGTCAGTACCAGACTGCTTGCATCGAGGATATCATTATCATCATCTATTACTGCTATAAGTGCCATAATATTACCCTATTGTTGAATTAATGTTCGATTTCAAGTTATCGCTGATACGCATATTAAATGCCATATTCATCAATAATTCAGTGTTGCTTTAAATGATTTAAAGCCATTTTAAATGTTTGATCAATAATCTTTTTCTTAATAATTGGAAGGTTTTTTTCTCAAAAGAGAAAAGAAATTTGGCGTTTTTTAATTGATGATTGGCAAGAGTTGGTGAGTGTAAAATTAAACAGTAAAGATGACATCTCTCTGCTCGTCTGCCTATGACGGAAGAGATGTCATCTTTTTAAAAGTGAAAATATTATTTAAGTAGAATCATTTTTTTCACAAAAACATATTCACTAGCTTGAAGCTGATACAAATAAACTCCACTCGCTAACCTTGATGCATTAAAGTTTACTTCGTGATAACCGGATTCCATTTCTTTATCAACCAGTGCTTCAACTAACTGTCCGAGTGAGTTATACACATTTATCTTCACTCTGCTGTCAACAGGCAAAGCAAATTTAATTGTTGTTGACGGATTGAACGGGTTTGGAAAGTTCTGATACAAAGTAAATTCCTTCGGACCAGTTACATCAATTTCTACTTCATTGCTGTAAGAAAAAGTTCCATCGAAATCAATTTGTTTGAGCCTGTATTTGTAGTTTCCGTTTGTAATATTTTCATCAATAAATGAATAAGATTTTGGTTCAGTCGTCGTTCCAAAACCCGGAACAAATCCAATAGTCTCCCATTCCGACTCACGACTTATTGCTTCTAACCTCTTGCGATGAATCTCAAAACCCGAGTTGTTTGTCTCAGTTACAGTTTTCCAATATATTTCTATTTGATTATCAATAACTGAAGCGGATAATGTAATTAGTTCGACGGGTATAATATCAGAAGTCACGCAAGTAAAATAAGGTTGTATCTTATGTTTAACATCGTGGAAAAAACCACCAACATAAACTCTGGACTTATAAACTTCTATTGTAAAAACTTGTCCTTGGGGGACAGGGCTAAAAATATAAAATTGAAGATCCCAATCTGTAGCGGTGCCATCTTTAATATCCAAACAGGCAACTGAATTTCTTAGCTTGCCACCAATTATTCTGAAATCCCCGCCCGCATAAATTAATGAATCTGAAATAGCAATGGCTTCTACAAATGTAGCTGGCGGTCCACCATTATCTGCATTAGGAGCCCAGTCAGTTGCACTTGCAGTAAGAGTATTTATAGCAGCAATTCGACTCCTTTGATTGTTTCCTATGTTTGTGAATTCTCCCCCGACATAAATTAACGAATCATTTTTCTGGATTTCATATACCCAATCATTTGCATTTGGATTCCAGTTGGTTGCATAGCCAGTGGTTCTTTCCAATGCGGCAATATAATTTCGTTGCTCAGACCCAATTTGAGTGAAATAACCACCCGCATAAACCAATGTGTCCGAAACAAGTAGAGTTCCCACTATATTGTTGGCGTTAGGATTCCAGGAAGTTGCATTACCAGTGACTTTATCTATAGCAGCTATATAATTTCTCTGCATTCCACCTATGTTAATAAATTCACCTCCCGCATAAACAGTTGAACCAGATACTGCCAGAGTATAAACCTTATTATTGGCATTTGGTGCCCAGTAAGTTGCTTGTCCCGATATTGCATTTACAGCTGCAATACCAAATCTCTGTTCTCCGCCAATCTCGGTAAAATCTCCGCCAACATAAATTGTTGAATCATCAGCAACCAGGGACCGAATCCGATTATTTGCATTTGGGTTCCAATCTAACAACATTCCATTACTTACATCGTAAGCAGCTAAATATCTTCTTTCGACACCACCAATACTAAAAAATTCACCTCCAGCATATATTGTAGAATTTGATATAGTAAGAGTGCCAACTTCATCATTAGCGTTCGGATTCCAACTAGTTGCGTGACCTGTATTAATGTTTAATGCGGCTATATTATTTCGTGTTTCTCCTCCGATGGTTGTAAATTTACCCCCAGCATATACTGTTGAATCAGAAATTCCAATTGAAAACACGGCGACACCGTTTGCGTCGGGATCCCAGTCAGTTGCAAGACCAGTAGATGTATCTATAGCCGCAATACGATTACGTTGTTCTCCACCAATCTGAGTAAATAAACCACCTACATAAACATTTGAACCTGAAACTATTATACTGCGTACATCGCTACTTGAATTAGGATTCCAAGTTTTTGCATTACCTGTTAAAATGTCTAATGCAGCTACATAGTTTCGTTGTGCTCCACCAATCTGAGAGAAACGACCTCCTACATACAGAGTTAAACCAGAAATGGTCAATGTCCAAACTTGATTATTTGCACTTGGATTCCAGCTATTCGCATATCCTGAAATAATATCTATAGCGGCTATATATTTTCTTTGCTGTCCTCCAATCTGAGTGAATTGACCACCTGCATAAATAATAGAATCAGAAATACAAAGAGACCAAACCGCAGAATTTGCATTTGGGTTCCAGCTAATTGGTTGTTTAGTATCAAGATCTAATGCTGCAATATAATTTCTCGTTTCACCGCCAATTTCAGTAAAATCACCTCCAAGATATAGTAGTGAATCATTTAGTTTCATAACCAAAATCCTACTATTTGGATTAGGATCCCAACTATAGTCAAGAGTCCCATCAGCGTAAATGTGTGCAAGGTTATTTCTCGGGATACCATCAACTTCTGTAAAAAATCCTCCGATGTACCAGTCTCCTTCATCAGTGCAGACAGCTGTTAATATTGGCCCGTTAACTTTTGTAAAATTTAAATTAGGTTCGCCTGTGCTTATATCGATAGCTGCCCCGTGACCGGTTGAAGGACCAATTTGAGTGAATAATCCTCCGATATAAATTGTATTTCCTGATATGGTTGAAGTAAAGACATGTCCGTTTGGAACCCAAAGATTTTCATCAACTACCTGAGCAAATGAAAGTGTACTAATAGTCAAAATAATATTTATCACGAAAAGCAGTAAATAAGAGATATACTTGTTCATAATTAACTCGCCCAAAAAAACATTTAAAAATTATTTATTAAACTAGAGTTACGTAGATGTTCATTTCAGCAAAATCATCTTCTTAATAGATACGTTTTCTCCTGCCTGCATTTGATACAAATAAACTCCGCTTGCTAACTTCGAAGCGTTGAAACTCACTTCGTGATAACCGGATTCCATTTCCTTATCCATTAATGTTTCAACTAACTGACCGAGTGAGTTGAAAACATTAATTTTTACTTTACTGTCCACCGGTAATGCAAACTTAATTGTAGTTGATGGATTGAATGGGTTGGGATAGTTCTGATAGAGTGTAAAACTTTGTGGAATTTCTTCTTCAACTTTCTCAACACCAACAGTTTCATCGTATTTTAATTTTAATGAAGGGTCTGCCCAAAGGTTTGCTACTTTTCGAACATAATTATAAAGTCCGTTGAATGGTAAATTATCAGAAACAAATACTTCACCAATTGAGTTATATAGAGGATTGAACAACCTTGATGCCCAATTAATTTGAAATTCCCTATTAATGCTGGAGTAAGTATAACCTACAAATACACTACCGCCTATCGAACCAGCATTGGGAAGTACCAACATTGCATGGCTTAAATTGGTGTTTGTATCAAGAATAGCCCTCTGGCGACCAGATGAAATAGTGTAAAAATATTTATCTTCGTTTGAAAATCCATTCAGATCTTCAGGCTTAAGCCAATCTGACCCACCAATATATGGATCATCGCTAAGTCCAAATAACCATACAACTGAATTGCCTTTTTGATTTATTGCCTGATAAATCGAATCGAGAGTGCCGTAATATTGCGAAGTGTCATTTTCGGCAATATAGAAAGGTTTTATGTATGACGGGAGTAAAGATGCTAATTCAAAAGCAAATTCCAAGTTTTGAATACCGTCACCTGCACAGAGGAATAACGCATTATTTATCCAGGAAAGTAAAGAGTCATCAGATTCATAGCTTATAACTTTTAAAAAGTAATTAGTGACTTCAGTTTCATTTTTACCCGGAATTCTTCCAATATAAAAATCTGTTGTTGTTGTGTCATTTTCATAAATATTTTGACAATAGTAATAGTCCGAATAAAAATAAATGGGTCCTGGTAGAAATGGTATTGGGAAATTTGGAACCATTAGAACCGTACCAACAATAAGAAAATATTTCGGTCTCGATTCCTTCCAGAATGTTCCTGCATAGCTGATAAAATCTCTGATGTTATCCTGTGGCGTTGCACTTGAATCGAATTCGGCAAAGATTTGAGTTGTGTCAATAACAAGCGTTCTGAAATCTCTTACCGTTTCTTTATGCTGTCTGAAAGGTTCGCAAGCTGTTAAGAATTCAGGAACTGTGATGATGATGTAATCGTACTGGTTTGTTGTATCGCGGAGTGTAACCGGCTGTGAATGGAGAGTAGAAAAAGTAACGAGCAGAAGAAAAAATGTTATGCCTTTCATCTTATTACCTCTTTTAATAGTTATTGAAAGAAAGGTAAAATTATTTGATTCGCAAACTCCTCTTTTTGTTTGAAGGAAACGTCAATAATATTTTTTTAATTGTCAAGTCTTATTTTAAAGACCAACATCGGTTAATTAAAAGGGCAAGTCGGCGACCCTGCCTGCCGGCAGGCAGGTCGCCCATAATATTATTACAGTAGCACAGATTATTAATCTGTGCTACAAAATTACTTAATAAGCAACATCTTCTTTACAGAAACGTAGTCGCTACTTTGGAGCTGATACAGATAAACTCCGCTTGCTAATCGTGATGCATCGAAGTTTACTTCGTGATAACCGGATTCCATTTCTTTATCAACTAATGTTTCAACTAACTGTCCAAGTGAGTTATAAACATTTATTTTTACTTTGCTGTCTACCGGCAAAGCAAACTTGATTGTAGTTGAGGGATTGAATGGGTTGGGGTAGTTTTGATACAAAGTAAACTCTTTCGGTTCGGTTACATCAATTTCTACCTCTTCGCTGTATGAAACTGTTCCATCAAAATCTAACTGCTTTAACCTGTAAACATAATTTCCGGGATTAGTGATTTTATCTCTGTAAGCATAGTCAGTCATTTCAGTTGTTGTTCCTCTTCCTTCAACAAAAGAAATCTTAACCCAATCGGTTTGACTTTTGACATTTGACTTTTGACTTCTTTCAATTTCGAAGCCCTGATTATTCGTCTCCGTTGCTGTCTGCCACTTAAGAACAACTTCGTCATCAACATTCTCTGCCGTAAAAGAAGAAAGCTCAACCGGAACTATACTTGTTATCTTCATTGCAATTGGAACAATAATTTCTGAATGAAGTGGATCATTGCTTGTTATCACCATATCCATTGAGTAATCACCACTGTCCAGTCCTTCAGTAGCAAAGTCCAAAAGAACGGCAATTGAGTTACCGTTGTAAACTGTTCCCTGCATATTTTGAGCAGTCAGCCATTCAGGCTCGGCAGAAAACTGAAGTGCAAGATTGTTCTGCAGGTAAGTTGCATTGTAAGCTACCTGCAATCCGTCTGTTCCATTGTGGTTTTCAATGCCGACAGTCGCAGAGGTTGATGTACCTGTAATTGTTTTATAATACAGAACTACCTTACCGTTCTTATGAATAACAAACTGCCATGTAAAAGGACCTGTTCCTGTGTAGTATCCTGGCCAGTTATCATACTGTACAATAAATTTTGTTGCTTCCTGTTTGTAATAAACTTTTCCCGTGGTCTTTCCATCAAGATCATCCCAGATACCTGCAATCATGTTGTTAGGAATAGCTGAATTTGGAATTTGTGCGTTGCTCATAGCAGCATCTGTGATATCGATAAAACTTACGAAACCATTTGAGCAGAACCATACATTACTGTAGTCAATTCCATAGTATTTAAAAGTAAAACCAAGAGGGAATGGCCCTGCTTTACCTTCATCAACAGGTGGATAACTGCTGGTTGCAACCCAGTTAGTTACAAGTGTGCCTGTTGTTGATATATCATTCCATTCATAGACTGGTCCTTGTGGGTCATTGCTGTCTATCCATTCATACCCAAACAAGTCTGGTCCGCCTAAACCCATAATGCTGCTTCCTTTCATCAGGTCAGGATTTTCTTTTGTTGCTGTTGTCGTGTTTGATTTATTAACCTGTACTACTCTTGCAATTATCTGTCCGGGAAAAGTGTTGTTCATCAACTCAACCTGGTAATCAAGTGTTGAGTTACCGGATGTTGTGTTAGATATCATAACCGAATCTGTGTGTGATGTATTTGGCATAAGTGGGCAGTACATCGAATCCGGAGTAACAGCTATCTGAGGTGCGCTCCAGGTTGTCATCGCCGGTACATTAGACATCACAGATTTATTTCCCCAGAGGTCAAATGCTTTAATCGCAAAGTAATATTGTGTGCTGAAGTTAAGATTGCGAAGAGTATAACTTTTTGGTGTTCCTGAGGTATCCGGCCCGCCAGCAACCATTACCTGTGGTGCATTTTCAAAATCATTATTAGTAACAATCGGTGTTGTTGAGTATCGTAAATCATAGCTTACAATTCCAAGGAAAGAAGAATCCAACGGTGCTGTCCAGTTTAGTGTAACAGAATTTGAAGTCGGATCAAGTGCTGCAAGATCTGTAATTTGTGCTGGTGCCACTGTATCAGGAGTTACACCCATTGTAAGCAGCATCGTGCAGTCACCAAAAATATTATATTGTTCCATAAGCTGTAAACCTTCACCGGTGCTTCCTCCCCAAAGATCCATTGCGTGCATCAATCCGTTAAAGCAAACTCCACCGACCGTCTGTTTTTGTCTTGTTGTTAAAAGCATCATTGCGTGGTTTTGCATATCACACGGCGGAACCCAGCTTGCGTTTGTGGATGCACCATATGCAGCGATAGCTCCTCTCGGATTATTCATATCACCGGTTCGTATCCATGCTTCTTCCATACATTCACTCAGAGTAAAATTGCCGTTCACACAAGCAACATCAATTATGAATGGATTTTTATAACCATTGGCAAGCTGATGAATGTTTGAATTGCTGTAACCTGTAGTGCTCCATGATGTTCCGGATCCATGTCCAATATAATTAATAATACTTCTTCCATTGTTAAGTGCATTAGTTACCTGCGATGCTGTTGCACCCGGATCGTAAATCTGATCAACCTGCGTGAAGTACATATCATTTATCAGCATATCTCTTAGCAGGTTTGCACGCTGCCAATCAGGAGGACTGCCTTCATTGCTTGCAACACCCATGCCTTTTAAATACCACGCGGCATCAGGTCCTGTGTCGGAATATTTCTCATATCTGATCAATTTCCAGAGAACATAATCAAGATTTGCTGCTGAAGTCGGAGAAATTCTTGAAATAAAAGCATCAGGATAAGCATCACTGCCTGCGAGTTTTATATAGCAAGGATCTGAAGGTGCGCCTTCGGACACTCCGTAAATAGTTGGAATTTGATTTGACTCTCCAACAAGAATTATGAAAGTTAATCCTTCCGGTGAGTTGTAAAGATTCTGAATATAATTTTTAATAGCTGTTGAACCTGTCCCTGTTTGTGTCGGATATTCAGCTAATAAAGTAGTGAGACCTCTTTCAACTTTCCAGTTGTAAAACGGTGTTACGTTACTTGCAAATGCTGTTGGATATATTATCAGCAATCTTCCTGTCTCTTCAAGTGGAACGTAATCGTATTCTCCGATTCCATAATTGATGAAGAGAGTTTTATAAACTTCATTGAAATCTTTATCAACCGCTTCAAGAGGATTGTTCCTGATAAACGGATTCACAGCTTGCAAACTGAAATCATTAAAAACTTCAACAACAATTCGTTTGCATATTTTTAGTTTTCCTTCTGCTGGATTGTACTGCATTGGGTTGAACTGAATTGTTTGTCCCCGCAGATCACGAACTATGTAAGGAACATCAAGCAAAATATTTTCTGAGGGATACCAGCTATTTGTTGAATAGAATTCATTAAACTCAAATGGGACTGAATCAGGATCAATATTCCTTGTAAAATGTCCTTTCGAAGGCATTAAAGGCAGAGTTTCTATCAACTCATATTCTGCATGAATGATTAAATAATTTGTTCCAACCAGATCAGGAATTACAATACTTCTCCTGTCTGATGGAAGCTGCGGCATTCCTTTTTCCATCAAAACAATGCTGCCAGGAATCTGATATTGCGCACATTCAGTTCCGTTAACATCAACCGAACGTTCGTCATAGTTAGTAAGAATGTACTCAACCTTTGTACTCTGAGATGTTACACTCAGAATGTTTGTTTTTATTCCGCCATCGTTCAGCCATTGTGAAAAAGAGGCTGATGGAATAAGAAGAATGAGCAAAAGACAATAGATAGCTTTTCTACAAGTACAAGAATTCATTTATCTCACCTGGTTTTAATTACTAAACATTAAATTATTTTTTTTACAGAACATACTAGTTGTAACTTCATTCCTAAAGCCCCTCCTTCCGTCGAAGTGAAACTTCGCCGGGACAAGTTGGAGGGATTTAGGGAACCTGCCTGTCCGGTAGGCAGGGCCGCTATTTTACTAATAACATCTTCTTAATTGATAAAAAGTTTTTCGATTCAAGTCGATACATATAAACTCCGCTCGAAAGTTTCGCAGCATCAAACACAACTTCATATCTTCCGGCTTTTTGTTCATTATTTACAAGCGTTGTTACTTCTTCTCCGAGTAAGTTATAAATTGACAGCTTCACAAAACCATCTTCTGATATTGAATACTTAATTGTTGTCGATGGATTAAATGGATTCGGAAAGTTCTGCTCAAGTGAATATACCAGAGGTATTTCAACTTCAACATTCACTTCATCTGAATATGTGAAAGTGCCATCAAAATCTATCTGCTTTAATCTGTATATGTAACTTCCCGCA
>JACZKK010000009.1 GCA_014860115.1 Ignavibacteriaceae bacterium | reverse complement strand
TTTACACTTGATATGGAAATTTCTGGTGGTCCATTTTTACCCGGCGATGTTGACTATCTGAAAAATACATTTAAAGCAGAATGGTATAAAAGGTTATTTAATACTAACAGGCTTGTGTTTTATACCGTTGCGGACTTTGGCTATATTGATGAAATTGTTAAGGGCACACCAATTCAACCGTTTGAATTTTTCTATATGGGAGGCAACGGTTTAGTCATCGCAACTGTTCCATTGAGAGGTTATCCGGATAGAAGTGTCGGACCGCGAAATCAGTTTGGTCAGGTAATTGGGGGAAGGGTTTTCTCTAAAATCGGAGCAGAGATCCGTTTTGCGGTAACTCTCGAACCAATTCCACTTTACCTGTTAACATTTGCAGAAGCAGGTAATGTTTTTGAAAGTTTTGACAAAACAGATATTTTTGATATGAGAAGATCGGCTGGAGTAGGGGCGAGGATATTAATCAATCCCATTGGTTTAATAGGCTTCGACTTTGGTTACGGTTTTGACCGTAAAATTGTTGATGGAAGAAACCCGGAGTGGCTTTTCCATTTTCAATTCGGCAGAGGTTTTTAGTTTAACACAATTCACAATAACATAAGGAAAAAAAACTGTGAGAAATTATCTTGTAATTTTATTTGTACTTCTAAGTACTTCACTATTTGCACAGACCGCACAAAAAATCGGCTATGTAGATTCTCAAATTATTCTTACTCAATTACCCGAAGCCATAAAAGCTCAAAGTGACCTTGATGCACTAACCAAAATTTGGTCTGATCAGCTTGACTCTATGACACTTGGATATCAGCAATTACTCACTGACTACCAAAAGCAGGCTGCAACAATGACTGATGAGCAGAAATTATCAAAGCAGCAGGAACTTATCGCAATGGAACAGAAAATACTTGGCTTCAGAAATCAGAAATTTGGACAGCCGAATGGAGAAATCTATTTAAAGCAGGAAGAGATTTTTGAACCTGTTAAAAGGAAAATTTATTCTGGAATTGAGCAGGTTGCTAAAAGTGAAGGCATGCAGTTTATATTTGATAAGAGTGGAGATATAGTTTTGCTTTATGCAGATGCCGCATTCGATATAACTTTTAAAGTCCTGGATAACCTGAAAAGGGGTAAATAAGTTCATTTTTTTTAATAATCAGGTTCTTTCTTTTTGGGGAGGAACCTGTAATTAAAAATTTAAACTCCCCGGAGTCATTATGAAATTAATTTTCATCTCTCTTTTCGTTTACTTACCACTACTGTCATTCGTTAGCAATGCACAGTTAAAAATCGGCTACGTTGATTCTGATACAATCATGGATAATTATCCTGATGTTCAGGATGCAAGGCAAAAGCTAGATGCTTTGATTCAGGAATGGCAAACCGAAATAAGAAAGCTTGAATCAGAACTTAAAGCCAAGCAGGATGATTATGATAAAAGAAAACTAATTATGACCGAGCAAACCAGTGCTGAAGCAATGGCAGAAATAACCAAACTCCAAAAGGATATTGCAGACTATCGTGATAAAAAGTTTGGAGCTAATGGTGAATTATTTCAAAAGCAAAATGAACTGATGAAGCCTATTCAGAATAAAGTTTTTACCATAATACAGCAAGTTGCAACGGAAGAAGATCTGGATTTTGTATTTGATAGAAGCGGAGATATACTTTTTCTTTATGCAAAACCTGATTATGATTTGACTGCCAAAGTGATCGAAAGATTGAAACTTGAATAAAAATGTAAGTATTAAGCTATCTGAAATTGCTTCGCTGGTTGGAGGCAAACTTATTGGTGATGCAGATGTGATCATAAATTCCGTTGCAAGAATTGATGAAGCAGTGAAAGGGGATCTCACGTTTCTATACCTTCACGAGTTTGAAAAATATTTTCCATCTACCGGTGCAGCTGCAATTTTAGTTAAACCAGACTTTAATAAAACACGCAGCGATATTTCTTATATTGAAGTTGATGCACCGGAAAAAGCTTTTACATCTGTTATAATAAATTTCTTTTCACCAAAATTTGAACTCAAGGGAATTGATGAAACTTCCTTCGTACCTAAGTCATCGACATTGGGCAAGAATGTTGCATTAGGCAAGAATGTTGTAATTGGTGCTGACTGTAAAATAGGTGATAATGTTAAAATCTTTCACAATGCCGTACTGCTTGAAAATGTAGAAGTTGGAGACGGTTCAATTATTTTCCAGAATGTAAGTATTCGTGAAGAATGTAAAATAGGAAGAAACGTAATTATTCATGCAGGTGCAGTAATTGGCGCTGATGGTTTTGGATATCAAAAAGATGACAAAGGGGTGTACAATAAAGTTCCGCAAATCGGCAATGTTATTATTGAAGATGATGTTGAAATAGGCGCGAACACAACCATTGACAGAGCTGCTCTTGGAAGCACTATTATAAAAAAGGGAGCTAAAATTGATAACCTTGTTCAGATTGCACATAATGTATCAGTCGGAAATAACACAGTGATGTCTGCGCAAAGTGGTGTATCAGGAAGCGTGACGATTGGAAGCAATGTGATTGTCGCAGGCCAGGTTGGAATTGCAGGTCACCTTGAGATTGCTGATAATGTTATTTTAATGGCTCAGTCAGGGGTTCCCAAAACTATCTCAAAACCTGGTTTGTATTTTGGCTATCCTGCTAAGGAAGCAAAGATGGCCAAGATTCTTGAAGCTCATTTCAGAAATTTTCCTGAATATGTAGATCGAATTAAAAAACTTGAGGAGGAAATTAAAAAGCTTAAAGAAGAAATTTCTCAAAAAAAATCCTGAATCTTAAGTCATTCCAAAAATTCCTGTTTATTGGATTTCAAAGCTCATCTTACTAATTTTCCAACCAATTAATACTTTCAAATCGTAAAACAAATCGGATTTCTAAATGTTAGAACAGCAGAGAACAATTGCCAAACCAATATCTATGACAGGAATTGGACTTCATACCGGGACAGAATGTAAACTCACCTTTAAACCAGCGCCAGAAAATCATGGAATTAAATTTGTCAGAACAGATCTTGGCGGAAATCCTGAAATTCCAGCAATAGCGGACAACGTTGTAGATGTTTCCCGCGGAACAACAATAGGAATTGGAGATGCAAAAGTGCATACAGTTGAGCACGTTTTAGCGGCTATTATGGGTTTACAAATTGATAATATAATTATCGAAGTAGAAGGAATTGAACCACCAGTTGGCGATGGAAGTTCGTTACCTTATGTTGAAGTTTTGCAGCAAGCCGGATTCGAACAGCAGGAAGCTCCGAAGGATTATCTTGTTATCGATCAGACGATTATGCACCACGAAGATGACAGGCAGGTAGATATTGTTGCACTGCCGCTGGATGATTACCGTGTTACTGTGATGGTTGATTATCAGAACCCAGCACTCGGTAGTCAGCATACAGGACTTTTCGATTTTGAAAAAGAATTTGCAACGGAATTTGCACCTGCCAGAACCTTTTGCTTTTTAAGTGAAGTTGAAGAATTGGCTGACCAGGGATTGATAAAAGGTGGTGATATCGATAATGCTGTAGTAATCGTTGATCATAAATTAAGCGATACGCAACTTAATGACCTTGCAAAAAAAATAGGAGTTGAGGGAAAAATAAGTTTAGGCGAAAACGGAATTCTGAATAACAAACAGCTTAGATTTCGAAATGAACCGGTAAGGCATAAACTTTTAGATTTGATTGGTGATCTTGCACTAATTGGCGCACCACTTAAAGCACAGATTTTAGCAGCACGTCCCGGTCACAAAGCAAATGTTGAATTTGCAAAGCAGGTAAGAAAACTATACCAGCAGAAAAAACTTGTAAAGAAATTCCAGTTGATAAAAAAAGAAGGAGTAATCTTCGATGCAAATGCAATAGAGCGAATACTGCCCCACAGATATCCCTTCTTGCTTGTTGATAAAATAATTGAGCTTGAGGTTGATAAAAGAGTTGTTGGTGTAAAATCAGTTACAGCGAATGAACCATTTTTCCCGGGACACTTCCCCGGCAATCCAATTATGCCAGGTGTGCTGATAATTGAAGCAATGGCTCAAACAGGTGGAGTATTCCTGCTTGGTTCAATTCCTGATCCGGAAAACCATCTTGTTTATTTTATGCAGATCAACAATGCTAAATTTAGAAAACCTGTTGTTCCCGGAGATCAATTATTTATGGAAGTAGAATTAGTTCAGAAAAAGAGTAAAATAATATTGATGAAGGGTAAAGCTTTCGTTAATGAGGTGCTTGTCGCTGAAGCTGATTTTATGGCAGGCGTAGTTGATAAACCAAAGCCAAATAATTCATCCGAAGAAAAATGAAAAACATACATTCCACCGCAATTGTAAATCCCGAAGCTAAACTCGGTGAAAACTTATCAGTTGGTCCTTATGCAATTATAGAAGCAGATGTTGAGATTGGAAACGATTGTGTTATTGGTCCGCATGCTGTTTTGTATAGTGGTGCAAGAATCGGTAACCGCGTAAAAATTTCTCAGGGAGCTTCAGTAGCTAATCTTCCGCAGGATTTAAAATTTTCTGGTGAACCAACCTTGTTTATTATTGGTGACGATACAGTTATTCGGGAGTTTGCAACTTTACATAGAGGCACTAAAGATACTGGCAAATCACAGGTTGGTAAAAATTGTCTCCTGATGGCTTACAGCCACATACCTCATGATTGTGTAATTGGTGATAACTGCATTATCGCAAACTCTGTTCAGATTGGAGGACATTCTCATATAGAAGATTGGGTGATTATCGGAGGCTTGGCAGGTTTGCATCAGTTCTCCCGTGTCGGCGAACATTCGATGATTGCCGGCGCTGCCAAAATTACACAGGATGTTCCGCCATATATTTTAGCAGTAAACGACCCGGCTGAGTTTGGTGGACTTAATGTTGTTGGTTTAAGAAGAAGAGGATTTAAAGCTGAAGACATTCAGACTCTTAAAGAAGCTTATAAATATTTATACGATAAGTCTTTAAATGTTACTCAGGCCCTGAAAATAATTGAATCAAAGTTTGCTGATAATATTTACGTTCAGAAAATGTTAAAATTTTTAGAAGGCACTACAAGAGGAATTGTTGGTAAATGATCTGGCGTTTTATAAATACAGGATTGAATAACGGCAGCTTTAACATGGATTATGATCTCGAACTTGTCAGAAATTTTTCAGGATCTCCTGTCCTGAGAATTTACCAGTGGATACCCTATTGCATTTCTCTTGGCGCAAACCAGGATTACAATTCAGTTAATCAAAATAAAGCCGCTGCTGATGGATACGATATCGTAAAAAGACCAACAGGCGGCAGAGCAATTCTTCACGCTGAGGAGCTAACTTATTCTGTAGTCTATCCTGTCTCGGAGGAAAAAACTCCAAAACAAATTTACCGGGAAATAAATCTGGCATTGAAGTGCGGATTGAAAAATTATAATCACGTATTTGAAAATATTGAACTCGAACATTCTCAGCCTCATTTCCCAACATTTTATAAAGATACTAAGAGCACACTTTGCTTCGCAGTTTCAGCAATGAATGAACTCAACTATCAGGGGAAAAAAGTTGTTGGGAGTGCTCAGCGGAAAATCGGTAATATCATACTGCAGCACGGTTCAATTCTTTGCGGTAGTTTTCATAAACGAATCATCGATTATTTGAATCTTCCCGATAACAAGCTCGAAGAAATTAAAAATGAAATTGAACAGACAACAACCGAGCTTGAAGCTATTCTTGATGAAAAAATAAATTATCAAAAATTATCTATTGCGATAAAAAAGGGATTTGAAAATCACTTTAATGTTAAGCTTGAAGAGGAAATATTTGTAGAAACTATTTCACAGGTTAATTAATGTCAGCTGAAAAAGAAATTAGAAGAGTAACTACTAAAGCACTCGATATTTTAAAGAAGAAAAAAGTTAAAATCACTTCACTCACCGCATACGATTTTATCACCGCAAAATTATTAGATGAAGCGGGAATTGATATTATACTTGTTGGTGATTCATTGAGTAATGTTTTCCAGGGAAACGAAACCACTCTTCCTGTTACAATGGATGAAATGATCTATCATACAAAAGCAGTAACCAAAGGAGTCAATCGGGCAATGGTTGTTGTTGATATGCCTTTCATGTCTTATCAGCTAGGTGCCGATGACGGTTTTAGAAATGCAGGGAGAATATTGAAAGAGACCCATGCAGCGGCAGTTAAACTCGAGGGGGGAAAACGTGTTGCTGAAACTGTTAAGAAGATTACCGAGAACGGAATACCGGTTATGGGTCATATTGGTTTAACTCCTCAAAGCATTCACCAGTTCGGCAGCTACAAGGAACGTGGTACAACTAAAAAAGAAGCTGATGAGATTTTTGAAGATGCAAAAATTCTCGAAGAAGCCGGAGCTTTCGCCTTAGTACTTGAAAAAATACCGGCATCACTTGCTAAGAAAATTACTTCTTCATTAAATATTCCTACAATTGGTATTGGTGCTGGAAAATATTGCGATGGACAAATACTCGTTACTCCCGATATGCTTGCACTCAATGTGGATTTTCATCCACGATTCGTACGACATTATTCCAAGCTTGCTTCTGAAATCAACAAAGCCGTTAAGTCGTATATAGTAGATGTTAAAAAAGGAAGTTTCCCTTCTGTTGATGAAAGTTACTAGTTGTATGGGTATAAGGTTAATATGGTATAAGAGTATAAGTAATAAGATTTTTAAAAAGCTTTATACATTTACACAATATAACTTTATACCTCTATACCTTTGTACCATCATAGCTCTAGCATTTCTTTTAACATCAAATTCCGTCGCACAAGACCACGAAATTTTCTTAAAAGGCGCTGCTGTAACTGATATAGCTGAGGAAGAAGGATTTCTGTGGGTATCAACTTATGGGCAGGGAATCTATCGCTACTCAATTGCTGACGGAAAATGGACAAACTATTCGACGAAAAGTGGAAACCTCAGCGATGATCTTTTTTATGCTGTCGAAGTAAGTAAAAATTTTGTATGGGCTGCTTCTGTGGAAGGTTTGTTTACATTAACTAAGAAGGGCGGCAGATGGGACAAAAGAAAATTTGCTCAAGGCGGTGAATTTGGAAACTGGATTCGGTCTCTTAAATATGATGAGAATCAAAATGTTTTATGGATTGGCAGATTCAGAAACATAACTCGCTTCGATCTTAAAACCAGAAAGTATGAAGACATCGACAGAACCCAGGGAACAGATCAAAAATCCAACACGATAAAATCAATTGAACTTGATGGTGACAGTCTCGTTTGGTTTGGAACAGAATCAGGCGTTCATATTTTTAACAAAAAGAAAAAGTATTCAGACCAAACTGCCTGGAGATATTTCTCTAATAAAAGCAAAGCATTTAAAGAAGAAGGTAAAACAGTTTCTGTTTCCAAAATTCTTTTTGAAGGAAGAAACATCTGGTTTGGTACGGATGAGTTTATAACTGCTGAAGAACCTGACTTCAATCTCGGAGGAGTCTACATTCACGATAGAAGATTCGACTGGGACAGAATTTACAAAAGAGATGGTCTCGCTGGCAACGGAATTTATTCGCTTTGCAGAATCGGCAACTACATCTGGGTTGGCGTCTATGAATTCGACAAGCAGCAAAAAATTGAATACGGTAAAGGCTTATATATCATTAACAGAGTTACACGGCAGGTTACTCCCGTTGATCTCAATGAACTGGACATTACTTCCTCATCAATTTTATCATTTCACTTCGACGGCACGAAATTATGGATCGGAACCGGCGAGGGTCTCATAAAACTAAAAATTGATAACAGGCTTGCTGAGTGGCCAAAAAAGAAATAAATCAAGCTTTCCTCTGAACTGAAAATTTCCGGCATAAATTAATCCCGCTTCATCAATTAGATTTTTATTTACTCTATCCTGATAATTTCTTAGTTTTGAAGCTATCAGGGTAACAATTAAAGGTGCGATATGAAGAGTATTTACAAAATTTTTCTTCTGGCACTTGGGGTTTATACATCTGCCTTCTCTCAAATAACGGAAATCACAAGACTTCCCGTTCAGGACATTTCACAATCTATTATAGAATCTACCCCCATCTGGCTTTCGGGTAATGAGATAATCATCTTTTATCTGAGTGACACAAGAGACACTATCTTCTCAACGAAGAGTACAAATGGTGGAGTTAGCTGGGGTCAGCGAAAAGTAATTTCCGTAGTCAATATCACACTCTATCAAAATTTAAGTTTTCTCTCCGGACTCAAAAGTTCAACAGGCAGGGTTTTTCTTGCATGGTCAATATTTGATGATTCGATGAAATTAATTTATTCGGATGATGATGGAGAAAACTGGTCTGACCCGATTAGTATTCTTGGAGGTGGCGGAATTCCTGCTCTTCAAAAAAAATCCTCGCTGTTAAATTTAACCGAATTGGATGATGGTAAATTATGTTTGAGTTTTCTTAGCCAGGGTGAAGACATCAGTTATTTCAAATTCAGTAGTGATATGGGAATGAGCTGGAGTGAGGAAGTTTATCAATTTCCCGGAGACACAGGTTTTGAAATCTGGGGGCTGTCCATCATATCTATTGATGCGAATAAGCTTTTTGCGGTCTTTGAAAATCATGAAAATTTTTTAAGAACTGGAATCTATTCCCGGATCAGTACTGATTATGGAATCAGCTGGGGGGAGCCTAAAGTAATTGCGGATGAAATACATCATGAACAAATCCCGGAGGTTACGAAATTAGCTGATGGGAAAATTATTGTAGTATATCATAGAGATAATATTCGTTTTGAATATGAAGATGGTCAAAATGATGTTTATTATAAATACAGTCAAGACAATGGTAGTTCATGGTCGGAAGAAAATCAATTTACCAGGTATGCAGGCCACGACTTTAATATAAATTTGTCTTCATTACAAAATAAAACGTTCATTTCTTTTGCAACAGAACGTTACTCTACTAACATTTCTGGTATAACTACGTATCAAATAGTCTATGGGATTATAGAAGAATCTTTAGATTTATTCACACCGCCAAAAATTTACAGCACATCTGCACCTACTGAACTAATTGATGAAAACAATAACACTTTTGTCTTCCGCGCTAAAGTTTTTGACGACGAAGCTGTTTCTAAAGTAGTCGCTGCTATGGAAGATTCGATTTACATAGGTGAAATGTTTGATGACGGTCTGCATTCTGATGGTGAAGCAAACGATTCGGTTTATGGAAATACATTTCCGATAATTTACCCGCGCTATCTCAATGGTTATCGCATGAATGTTAATAAACTGAACCTGCCTTTTGATAACAGGGGTGTACTAGCAGATGTTAATGTTTACTTCGGACAAAAAGCAGTTGTATTGGCTGATGATGTACATCAGAATCAATCAGTTTATTATAAAGAAGTTCAGATTGGTTCAGGTAGTTCAGGAGTATATGAAGGCGGAAGTTTTCTTTTTTCAGCTGGATTCTTCCTTTCAGGATATGCGGATGGAAATTTATTTGCTAGAGGTGTTGCCACTAGTTCACTTTGGGAGAATTTTCAACCCGGTAAAGTAAACAGTTTAGCTGATGATCCTTTAAATGTTTTATATGTTGTAAATAAAAGCGATCCGCCGTTTGGTATCAGCTGGAGAAAGTGGATGGATGCAGTTTCTCTCGGTGCTGATTTTTATGACGGAGATAAGAATGGAATCTATAATCCTGTTGATAAAAATTTGAATGGAACGTGGGATACCTTTGAAGATATGCCTCCACTGCTTGGTGATGAGATTGTTTGGTGTGTTTATAATGATGGTGTTTTGACTAGCCAATTTGTTGATCCTATCGGAATCGAGGTTGAGCAAACACTTTTTGCAAGCAGCAATCCTGAACTTGAAAATGTAATCTTCATAAAATATGAATTCACAAACACTGGAAAAGTAAGTGATATTCTGGATTCAGTTTACTTTAGTCCTGCTGATGATACAGACATCGGCGATGCAACAGATGATCTTGGTGGATGCGATACACTTCTACAAGCATTATATACTTATAATGCTTTTGATGATTATGTTTATGGAATTAATCCTCCAGCTGTATATACAACTCTGCTTCAAGGCCCTGTGGTAGAATCTCAGAATCCTGCTGATACTGCATATATAAAAAATGGTCAGACTATCGGAGAAGAAATATTTCCAGGATACAAGAACCTTGGCTTGTATTCATTTACCGGATATGCAAAATCCACTTCTACTCAAGGCGATCCGCAAAATGTTCAGCACGTTTGGAATTATGTTCACGCAAAAGATAGACAGGGTAATATGCTTAATCCCTGTGATACGCTTTATGGGAAAGTTTACGGAAATGTTGATTGTAACGAAGTCAATCCAATGTTCTGGTTTTCAGGTGATCCAGTTACACACAATGGTTGGCTTGATAATTCAGCAAGGGATGACAGAAAATTTTCGAGCATTGGTCCATTACAATTAGAAAAAAATAAATCCGTAGAAATATTACTCGCACTTGTTGTTGGACGAGGAACTGACAATCTCAACTCAATCACAGTTGCAAGAGAAAATGTTCAAAGAGTGATTCAGGAATACCAGAGCAACTTTGCTTCGATGACATACACAGCTCCTCCACCAGAACCAATTAATAATTACATACTCCACCAAAACTATCCCAATCCATTCAATCCAACCACAACGATAAGATATGAACTCCCGCGGGATGGATTGGTAACGATAGAAGTTTTTGACATACTCGGACAAAAAGTAAAGACAGTACTAAATGAATTAAAAAATGCTGGCAGATATGAATTAACTTTCAGCTCAACAGGTTTAGCAAGCGGAGTATACATTTATCAGTTAAGAGTGAATGAATTCATCACCAGTAAAAAAATGGTGTTGTTAAAATAAAAATTTAATAAAAAATCTGAGGCCAGAATGAAAACCTTAAAAATATTCATTACTTTTATTCTATCATTTCCTGTGTTTGCACAGTTGGAAAACATCAAAGAATTCCCCAGAGCTTATGAATCACAGGAAATCTTGGATTTGACTCCAGTCTGGATTTCAAACAATGAGATTCTTGTCTTTTATAAAAACTCTACAAGAGACACAATATTTTCCAGAAGAACCACTAATTCCGGGCAAAGCTGGACTAATCAAAAATTTGAAAAAGCAGGTGGGGAAATTAATGCTTTTTATTACGATATGTGTTTGTTCAGAACCACTACAGGAAGATTGTTGTTCTTCAATGTGTTATCATACAATGGAATAAATTGTTACTATTCAGATGACAATGGCATCAGCTGGATAGGCGAAACGCAGATAGCAGGTTCCTTCACAATAGATATATCTGTTATTGAGGTTGAGCCGGGTAAAATAATTTTATCTTATTCTGCAATAATTCGTTGGCTAACTCGTCTCAGTACAGATAACGGAGAAACCTGGATTGAAGATAGCTATTATAAACCACCATCTAGACTTGGCTGGCGCTATAGTAATCCTCATTTCATTAAACTTTCAGCAAGCGGTGATTCGTTAATGGCCATTCATTCTTCTTCAAATTCTATAATTTATTCACAATTAAGTACAGACAGAGGTAATACCTGGAGTGACACAACGAGAATCAAGGATACCCGTCTCGGTTTTGATTTTTTCTATAATCTTCTTGTTGTTAAAACTGTTCGTGACAAAGATGAAAATATCTGGCTGATATATGATCGTAGCTATAATTTAGGGATTGATGACTATAATCAAAGAGACGTGTCAGTTTTAATAAGCACTGATAACGGGAATACCTGGCAGGAAAGAGATCCATTTACTTCATTTCTTGGTGATGACTACTTAACAGGAGTTACATCAGATGGTGAAAATATTTTAGTGTGTTTTAACTCTTCACGAGATCAGGTATTTAATCAGGGATATTTTGGAATATTGGGGCAATCTGAAGATACGTTCACCCCGCCGGTTTTGCTGAATTCTGAAACTGTTGGTGTTGATTACGAAAAGGAGGAAGTAAGCTATCGTGCAAAAGTTATTGATGATCAAGGAGTATCAAAAGTTATTGCAAAATTGAGCCAAATAAATTCAAGTATAGAATTATTTGATGACGGTATGCACAATGATAGTCTTGCAAACGATAATATATATGGAAATGTAATTCCTCTTATTATAGAAGGCAAAGCGGCATCTGAATATGCAATGGATTTAAATGGTATTACTTTACCATTTAATAATAAAGGAGTGATCGCTGATGTAAATATAGAAGGAAAAGCACTCCCTATCGTACTTCAAATGACAGACATATTCAATAACATTAGCCTTAAAGAAGTGATTGTGGATATTCCAATACAGGGTGGCGGTGGTTCAATAGGTAAGTTTGAGGAAGGTTGGTTTTTGTTTTCTGGTGGTTTCTTTCTTTCAGGTTATTCAAATGGTCAAATGTGGAGTAATGCTGTGGCTTCCGCTTCACTTGTTGAAGATTATTTACCAGGGAAAATTGGTAGTGATATAAACGACCCATTAAACTCAATATACGTTGTAAATAAAAGAGACCCTGCATTCGGTTACACCTGGCAAATTTGGAAAGATGCAGTTTCACTCGGTGCAGAATTTTATGACGGTGATGGAGACGGTATTTATAATCCGGTTGATAAGAACTGGAACGGTACCTGGGATATTAATGAGGATATGCCTTTATTAATTGGAGATGAAATTGCCTGGTGTGTTTATAATGATGGACTTCCCAAAAACCAAAGAAGATGGAATACTGTCGATCCACAGGGAATAGAAGTAAGACAAACGATCTTTGCAACTGATAATCCCGAACTTGAGAATGTAATTTTCATTCGATATTCAATTCTGAGCACAGGAACGGTAGCAGAGGTTATGGATTCAGTTTATTTCGGCATTTGGGAAGATGGAGATATGGGTGATGCTACAAATGACGTTGTTGGTTGTGATACATTACTCAACTCTGCATTTTATTATGAGAATGAACCTGATGCTCGGTATGGTGATAATCCACCTGCTTTCTTCACCTCCTTATTGCAAGGACCGCTAATTGCTACAAATATTCCCACAGATACTGCAAAGAACAATTTTGGTCAGCAATTGGGAGTGGATATATATTCCGGTTCGAAAAATCTTGGAATTGTTTCACACGTATTCTTTACCGGTGGTGTTGCGACTTTACAAGATCCTAATAGTGCAACAGAAGCCAGAAATTACTTAAAAGGTGGTGATAAACTAGGCCAATTACCTAATCCCTGCAATTTTGCGTTTGGTCAAGTTCGCGGCGGTGTAGATTGCCACCAGGTTAATCCCAGACTTTGGTTTTCAGGTGATCCTGTGGAAAACATTGGCTGGATCTGTGATCAAAATCGTGATTCGAGAAATTTAGTAAGCACAGGTCCTTTCAATTTAGAAAAAGATAAATCACAGGAAATAATTATTGCATATGTAATCGGCAGAGGAAACGATCCATTAAATTCTGTTACAGTTGCAAGAGAAAATGTGCAGAGAGCAATTCAGGAATACCAAAGCAACTTTGCATCGATGACGTACACACCACCGGCACCAACAAATCCTGTTAACAGCTATGTACTCTATCAGAACTATCCCAATCCATTCAACCCAACCACAACTATCAGATATGAACTCCCGCAGGATGGACAAGTAACCATAGAAATATTTGATATACTCGGACAAAAAGTAAAAACCATCCTGAATGAATTTAAGAAAGCCGACAGATACGAAGTAACATTCAGTTCGACAGGATTGGCAAGCGGAGTTTACATATATCAGCTTCGAATTAATGATTTCATCACAAGTAAGAAAATGGTTTTTATAAAATAAACGGAGGTACAAAATGAAAAATACATTTTTTATACTTCTGACATCAGTAATACTGTGTCTTCCGGCAATAACAATTTTCAGCCAGAACGTCGGCGACGAAGCTTACATCGAAGTAAATGATATTTACCTTCCTTTTAATAGAGAAGGAGTAATTGCAGGTGTAAATATTCCTCCATCAGGATCAGGTGGCCAATTTAATGGGGAGGGCGTACTTTTTTCTGGAGGATTTTTTCTGAGTGGTATTCGTGATTCTGTATGGACTAACGGTGTAATGCCAAATGTTTTTGTCCAAGATTACCAGTCGGGTACAATAAATATAGGCCCAGAGGATCCACGTTCTGCTATTTATAAATTGAGAAGTGATGATCCGCCTTTCGGTCAAAGCTGGCTGGATTGGATAGATGCCGTTGCACTTGGTGCAGATTTTTATGACGGTGATGGAGATGGAATTTACAATCCAGTTGATTTGAATGGCAACAACCAGTGGGATCCGGATGAGGATAAACCAGATATTTTAGGCGATGAAACTTACTGGTGTGTCTATAACGATGGTGTTCCCTCTGATGACAGAAGATGGCCAATGAATCCACTTGGAATAGAAATCAGACAAACGATTTTCGCTTTTGAAACTGATCAATTACCTCTTTCGAATACAATTTTTATTCGTTACAAAATTAAGAATACAGGTTTAGTTGCTGCAAATCTTGAAGATGTAATATTTGGTCATCCTTATGATACTGATATCGGTAATATCCTAGACAATTTAGGTGGAACAGATACCGTCAGGAATGCTCATTACTGCTATGGTGACAGCACTTGCTTTTACCCCGGAATGACTCCTCTTACTTTCCTGGTAGATTTTCTATCAGGGCCGGTAAGTTACATCCCTGGAGTTAGCTTTATTGATCTCAACGGAAATGGTGTTTATGAAAATGGTATAGACACTCCACTTGATACAGCATATGTTTTTGCAGGGCAGCTTGGTGTTCGCGTTTATGTAGGTGCGACTAATTTGAATATGAAAGCAGGGGTCACTTATGCTGACGGGATTATTTATCAAGGAGAACCACGCAATCCATTAGAAGCCAGAAATTACTTAAATGGTCTGCAGAGAAATGGTAATATAGCTGATCCCTGTACATATCAGTACGGCGAAGTAAGAGGTGGTATTGATTGCAGCTCAGTTGATCCGCATTATTGGTATTCCGGAGATCCCGTTTCAGATATTGGATGGATAAACTCAAATTCCACTGAGAATCATGCTATAATGAGCATTAAGTCCTTCAATCTCGAAACAAATCAAACAAAAGAAATTATGATGGCTTATATTGTAGGTACCGGAAGCGATGCTATAAGTTCAGTAACATCCGCAAAATCACTCTCGGATGCTATTCAGGATTTTTATGAGGATAATTTTGGTTACCCGATAATTTTATCAACTGATGAGCATGTAGCAGAATTAGGTGATTTCAAACTCGAACAGAATTATCCCAATCCATTTAATCCAAGCACGAAAATCAGTTGGCAGTCACCAGTAAGCAGTTGGCAAACTTTGAAAGTATATGATATGCTTGGAAGGGAAGTTGCAACCCTCGTGGATGAATATAGACCAGCAGGAAGTTATGAAGTTGAATTCTCCGCCAAAAGCGGACTGAAGAGTGGAGTGTACTTCTACACTCTTCGTGCAGGAGAATTTGTTCAAACAAAGAAAATGATTTTGATAAAGTGATTAAAAAGCAATTTAATTATCATTAAAAAATTAAATTATTGAGGTGAAATTATGTTAACACTAAAAATATCTTTTGTGATTTTTATTCTTTCGATCTCATTATATTCCCAAAATATACCGGTCGATAAATACCACTCGCCAAATTTTATTTGGGCAATTGATGATATATCGGATTTAAAGACCGGTTATGATTATCAGTCACACGGATCGGCTCAACAGGTTTGGTTGGACTTAACTAATCCTGATAATCTTCATGCTGTTTTTATTTATTCAGCGGTTGCCGATAACGCCTGGGCAGACAGAACCAGTATTTATTTTGGCAGTACAGATGCAGGTGGAAGCTGGTTTGAAGTTGGTGCAGTTCCTATAAATAATGGTACAACAGGTCGTTCAGGTTTTCCCTGTATTGTCGGAACTTCAGATGGTAGTGCTGTCATTGCCAATCATAATAATAATGCACCACATACGACAAGATCCACTATTTTTATTGACAATTCTTTATTTGAAAATAACTTTACTGAGTACGATCCCGGTGAAACAATAACTGGACCAGCTCTTTATCCAAAACTTGCCATTCTTCCTGATAATGATGTCTTAATAGCTGCTTTTAGTTCTGATCTTTATTTAAATAAATTGAGCGGAAGTATTTTTAGTGGATGGGGTTTAGTTGGTGGTGGTGAACCTGAAACTTATTCTCTTGCTGTTTCTGAAAATGGCACTAAGATAGGCTTGGCTTGTTTGGGTGAATCTTTATTAGGTCAGGCTAATTGGGTCTTCTACAATGAGACAACTGATGGTGGAATAACCTGGGCACCACCAACTATTGTCTGGCAAGCCTATACAGATTCTGTTACTGGTAATATTCGTGGCGGGTTCAGGGGTGTTAATCTTATCTTTATTGGTGAAGAACCGTGCGTTGTATTTGAGGTTGGTTGGAATACAGATACAGGTTATTATCCGGGTTTACCATCAGAGATCAGATTCTGGTCTCCGAATATTAATGGAGGAGAATCAAAAGTTCTTGCTGACAGTAGTAACGTTCCTTTCTATCCTAACCTTGGTATTACGGATCAACAATTTCCGTTAAGCAGACCGGTAATTGGAAGGTCTCAATCAAACGATTATTTGTTAGTTGCATTTAATGCTACAACTGGTGAGTATTGGCCAGGATCAAGTTCAGCTGACTCAACTGCGTATATGTGCGGTATGTTTATGTACAGCTCAGACGCAGGTAATACATGGTCAGATCCTGAAAGATTTACTCCAATTACTTCTCCACTTATTGACTGGAGATACGTGAGCATTGTGCCAATATCTCCCCTTAACGATAATTTCATTAAAGTCCACCTCGTGATGCAGGGTGATCCAATGCCTGGTTCAAATGTAAATTCATGGTGGGGCATTCAAAGTGTTACTGCTCAATATTATCATTTTTCCACTGAATTTCCAATAATTAACGTTCAAGATGATCCGAAACCATTTTCATCATTCAATTTAGAGCAAAACTATCCAAACCCGTTTAACCCAAGCACTAAAATAAAATACAACATTCCGTCCGTCACTCTTCGACAGGCTCAGAGTGACATATTGGTTACACTAAAAGTTTATGACATTCTCGGCAAAGAAATTGCAACACTCGTTAACGAAGAACTTTCACCCGGTGAATATGAAGTTGAGTTTAATGCATCATCTGTTTCGTCATTCCGGCTTGTCCGGAATCTCTCCAGTGGAATTTACTTCTACACACTTCGTGCTGGAGCATTTGTTCAGACAAAGAAATTGGTTTACTTAAAGTAATAATTATATCAATTAAATATTTTTAGACAATTTAAGGAGGATGAAATGAAAAAAACATTTTTAATTCTGGCTGTCACTTGTTTCTTATCAGTGCATTTCTCAAACTATGCTCAAACCAGTAAATACGATGCTCAAGAAATAAAGGCCATAGATGGCTCTGAAATATTTGATTTTTCAAGTATGAATGTGATAGAGTCAGATAATATTGATCACTTCCTACTTGTACAAGGTGATTTTTTTACATACAATATTCATATCATATCTGATTTTAGAAAAAATGGTTACGATCATCAATCAAATGCATCTCCTCAACAAGTTTGGTTAAATGTAAATTATCCAGACTATCTGCACGCTATATTTACGTACTCATCCGTTGCTGATGGATCCTGGTCGGATAGAACTAGTCTTTACTTTGGAAGTGTAAATGCCGGAGCTAATTGGTTTGAGCTCGGAGGAGTGCCAATTAATATTGTTACCAGTGGGCGATCAGGTTTCCCATGTATTTATGGAAGACCAAATGGTGCGGCCGTAATTTCGAATCACAATAATTCTTTTAACACACCCACTCGTACTAAATTATATTATGATAACTCCATTTTCGAATTTCAATTTACGGAGTATGACCCTGATTCTCCAACCGGCGGAGTATCCATATGGCCGAGATTAGTTGTTTTGTCAAATAATAGCAGCGTAATAGCCGCTTCAGTTAATGCTGGAACGGGATTTTACACTAATACCTTTGTAAATGGTTCATTCAGCGGTTGGCAGATGCATGACGGCGATCAGGCGGAGACTTATTCACTTGCAGTTTCTGAAGGAGGAAAAATTGGATTAGCACATCTTGGACAAGCAGCTGATGACGGAGATGTATTCTATATCGAATCTACTGATGGCGGATTGAATTGGACCGCACCGATAAAAATTTGGGACGCAATTGTGGATCCTGGAACAGGAGATTTTTTTGGCTGCCTGAGAGGTATTTGTGTTAGTTTTTATGGTGAACAACCTTGTGTCGTATTTGAGCTTGGTTGGATGAATACTTCAGGTACATATTATCCACAAAGAGAATCGGAAATCCGTTTTTGGCGACCTGCTATAAACGGTGGAGTATCAATAGTATTAGCAGATTCCAGCGTTATACCATTCTACCCCAGTAAAGGAACAAATGATGTGTTTCTCCCAATCTGCAGACCAGTAATTGGACGTTCTCAAAATTTCAATCATCTTTTTGTTGCTTTTAATGCAACCAGTGGAGAGTATTGGCCTGGAAGTTCATATACAGATTCTACGTCATATTTTGCGGGTTACTTTATGTCAAGTGGAGATGGAGGAGAGAACTGGACTTCGCCAGAAAGATTTACTCCAGTTACTCCACTTAGAGATTGGAGATATATAAGTATGGCACAAATAAATCCGGTGTCGAATGAGTATTGTACAGTGCATATGGTGGTTCAGGTAGATTCGGTGCCGGGTAGTAACATTAATGCTTCACCTCCAATGCCGGTTAGTGTGACTGCACAATATTATCATGTCTCAACAGCACCCATATTAATTCCTGTTGAATTAACATCATTTACAGCGGAGTTCACTGAAGATGGGATAATTCTCAACTGGCAAACTGCGACGGAAACCAATAATCAAGGTTTTGAAATACAAAGGAAGACTATAGATAAGGAGAATGTGGGTGAATGGTTAAGTATTGGTTTTATTGTTGGTAAAGGTACAACCACCGAACCTCAATTCTATGAGTACTCTGATGATGTGAGTGAACTGATCACCCGATCATTTGTTTACCGGTTAAAACAAATTGACTTCGATGGTAGTTTTGTTTATAGCAAAGAAGTTACTGTTGAAAATGCTTCGCTACCAGATCGATATACTCTTATGCAAAACTATCCAAACCCATTTAACCCGAGCACTAAAATTAAATTCACGATACCGTCTGTCATTGCGAGCGGAGCGAAGCAAACCCAAATAGTTTCTTTAAAAGTTTACGATATTCTTGGAAATGAAGTAGCAACATTGGTAAATGAAGAACTTTCACCCGGTGAATATGAAGTTGAATTTAATGCATCTTCCTTCAAACATTTTCCATCTTCAGGAATTTATTTTTATACAATCAATGCCGGGGAATTCGTTCAATCAAAGAAGATGGTCTTACTGAAATAACAACGCCATTTTATCTTTCAACCCATTTGGAGCCCCGTTATTCGGGGCTTTCTAACCTCTCATTTTATAGTTATTTTAATCTTCAAATTTTGCATAAATCAGGTAAAAAATGGTTGATATTTCAAATAAACGACTGAATGATCTTAAGAAAGGCTTTGACGGTAAAAGAATAGCAGTCATTGGTGATATGATGCTCGATGGTTATTTCTGGGGCGATGTTAAAAGAATCTCACCCGAAGCTCCTGTTCCTGTGCTGGAAGTTGAAGATGAATTTTTCCGTTTCGGTGGTGCTGCAAATGTTGCTTTAAATGTTTTAACTCTTGGTGGAATTCCTGTTCCGGTTGGAGTAATTGGGAACGATAATTACGGAAATATTTTTTCTTCATTATTAAAAGAAAAAAATATTGAAGACGATGGAATTATTATCGACAACGAAAGACCAACTACTACAAAGACTCGCGTGATTGCAAACAATCAGCACGTTGTAAGAATTGATAAAGAGAGCAAGGCGTACATCAATCATAAAATCGAGTCAAAAATTTTAGCTCACATTGAAAATTTGCTTAAAAAACTTGATGGAATAATACTTCAGGATTATAACAAAGGAATTTTGACACCTTCACTCATTTCAAATATCATATCAATTGCAAATAAAAAAGATATACTAGTCACCGTTGATCCGAAGTTTGATAATTTTTTTGAATATAAAAATGTAACCGTCTTCAAGCCGAACAGAAAAGAAACTGAAACAGTTCTTGGAATAAGGATTAAAAGCGATAAAGACATTTCGTCTGCAGGAAGAGATCTTCTCAACAAATTAAATTCTAAATATGTTCTATTAACTCTCGGAGAAGGTGGAATTGCAGTGTTCGAAGATGGTGATAGGGAAAGACGAATGCCGACAAAAGCAATTAAAGTTGCAGATGTTTCCGGTGCGGGTGATACTGTAATTTCAACACTTACAATAGGACTCGCTGCCGGTGCTGATATTTATGAAGCCTGCTTCCTTGCAAATTACGCTGCAGGAATTGTATGTGGAGAAGTCGGTATCGTTCCTATTGAAAAAGAACAACTGTTCAAAACAGTTTTAAAAGAAATTTTATGAGCTCATCAACTTCACTTTCAGAACTTAAAGCAGTTCGTTCAAAGCTTAAAGCTGAAGGAAAAAAAGTAGTCTTTACGAACGGTGTTTTCGATCTGATTCATGCGGGACACGTGGATTATCTTTCCAAAGCAAAAAAACTTGGTGATGTTCTTGTTGTTGGATTAAATTCCGATGACTCAGTGAAAAGAATAAAAGGATACAAGCGTCCAATTCTTAAACAGGAAGAAAGAGCATTCATCCTTTCCAATCTAAAGCCGGTTGACTATGTTGTCTTATTTGATGAAGACACACCGGAAAAATTAATATCTGAAATCATCCCGGATATTCTTGTAAAAGGTGCCGATTGGGCTGTAGAAAAAATTGTCGGTAAAGAAATAGTTGAGAAGAACGGCGGCAAAGTCATGAACATAGAATTTGTGAATGATCAATCAACTTCCAAGATAATTGATCTGATCGTTAATCGGTACTCGAAGTAATTTGAAGCGAAATGCTTTTCCGAAAAAAAACAAAAATTAAAAAACCACTCTTCCGGAGAATAATTAATTATTTTCTTGGAGCGGGTATCGGTTTGATTGTCATTCTGCTTATAGCTTTTGGTTACACACAAACTTCATCCTTCCGAAACTGGTTAAAAGATTTTGTAGTTGAGGAGGTTAACTCTTCCTCGAATGGAAAATTGTCTATTAAACAGCTTGACGGAACCATCTTCACTACTCTGGTTTTATCTAACACCTCTTATATTTTTAAAGAGGATACCCTTTTAACAGCAGAGAAAATTGAGATAAAAATAAGTCCTTTAAGGATATTATTAAAAACAATTTATGTACGTAAGCTGGAAATAGAAAATGCAAACATCTCTCTTTTAAAAGATGAAAACGGAGTACTAAATCTATCTAAAATCACTGACCCACCTGAGGAGGAAGTAATGAAAGAGGTAGTAACCGAAACTGAACCATTCAACTGGAAGATTAATGTATCAGAGTTGAATCTGAAGAATATTAATTTTAAACATCAGTCGCTCGCAAATAAAAATAGCAAGGCGTACTACCCTCAGCCTGTAATAGATGACTTCAGGTTAGAAAATCTTAATCTTTCTCTTACTGCCGATGTGAATATTGCAGCACATGAATATCAGCTCAACATATCGGAGTTCAGTGTTAAACCAAATTTAAATGGATTTAAGCTTCTGAATCTTTCTGGCAACTTTGTTCTGCTTGAGGATCTGGCAGGAATAACTGATCTGAAGATTATTACCGAAAGATCTTTTATTTCACTCAATGCTGGAGTGTCAGAATTCTATCTTTTCAGTAAGGAAGGTATCGATCTCGAAAAATCTCCTTTCAAAATCGAGATGAACACAATGAATTTGAACTTTGATGATTTGACTAACTTTATTGAAGGAACAGATATTCTCAAAGGCAATGTTGAAACACATGTAAGTGCAGAGGGTACATTAAATGAACTTGAGCTTAAAAACCTTGAAGTAAAGCTTGCGAATACTAATTTAAATGCAACCGGCTATCTGCAAAACATACTCGACGGCGGTGAAATGAAAATAAATATGAATTTCAGAAACTCATTCATCAATCAGGATGATGTTACTGCACTGCTGCCAACTCTTGAAATACCAACATACAAAGAGTACGGTGTTCTTCAATTTGATTCTCTTGCTTACGATGGTCAGCCTTTGAATTTCGCATCATATTTATTGCTTCAGACAGATCAAGGCAGTATAAGCGGATCAGTAAAAATGGATCTCAGAGGTGAAGAGATTTTGTACGATTACCAGATCAGAACTAACAAATTAAACCTGATGCCAATCGCAGGGATAAACTCAAGTCTGAATTTAAATGGCAGTCTGAAAGGCAAAGAATTTTCTCCTGAGTCACTTGAATCGTCAATCAAACTGATTGCTGACGCATCAACTATTGAAGGAATATTTTTTAGTGATTTTAGTATTGTTGCTGAAGGCTCGGAAGGAATTATAAACACCAAAGTCGTATTCACATCACTTGAAACACAAGGCAGGCTTAACACAGATTTTAATTTTTCTGATACAACAACTACGAAATATAGTTTCGATATTGCTCTTAATGGTTTTAATATCAATGATTTCGTAAAAGAAAGCGGAATCAATTCTGAGTTGAATATTTCTCTCAAGGGAGACGGGGAGAACTTCGACATGGATAAATTAAACTTGTTCGCAGTTCTTGAAATTGATAGTTCGCAGCTAAATGACATTCAAATTGACAGCACTACTTTAATTGCAGATATAAGAAGCAGTGATGAAAATCGTGTTATAAACATTATCTCTGATCTTGCGGATCTTACGATAACAGGTGAATTTACTTTGCTGGAAGTAATTGATGTAATTTCTGAGGAATCAAATTTGCTTTCTTCATCCATACAGAATAAGATTGATCAGATACAACCTCCCGATTTTACTAAGGCCGGTTTACAATCCAAAACTTTTGATCTGACAAAAGTCACTGCAGAATTACCAAAAAACAGGAACTTAGACATACAGTATCTGCTGGAACTCAAATCATTTGAATTGCTATCACTCTTTTTAGGGAATGCTGAAATAGAAGTTGATGGAGAAATCACGGGTAAATTATTAGCGGCAGGTGATACAACAAAATTGACCCTCGATACTAAAATTGACCAGATGAAATACTGGGATGGTCTCGAACTTTTTTACTTATCCGATTTTGATTTTTCATTGAGTATGAAGAACAGATCATCTGCTGAATCATTTGATGGGTTTATAGCAGATTTAAATGTTGATGCAAAAAGAATTTTTATTGGTAGCGAAATCAGTGATCTTATTTTTAATTTGAATTTTGATGGAAGTGATGCAAAAATAAATTTAAGTACTGTATATGAGTCTGATACAAGATTGGATCTTGAAGGCTCACTCTTTATTAATGAAGGATACGTGGATGTTCTGTTTGATAAATTATTTTTCAAATATTATGAATTCGACCTGCGAAATTCAGATAACATTAAATTCAGTTACTCGGAAGATAAAATAAATTTTGATTCATTTGTTTTAGCCCATAATGGAGGATTGCTTGATCTTGGTGGGCAGTTGTCTTTTACAGGAAATGAAGATTTAGCTTTAAAGCTCAGTAACTTCAAGTTGAAAGATTTGAACACAAACCTTTTTGGTCTTTCCGCCGAGAGTTCATTTGATGGCGAGTTGAATCTTGATTTTGTTATGACTGGAACTGCAGCAAATCCAGTTATGAATCTTAGTTATTCAATAGATTCTATTAAGGCGCAAAACATCTACCTTGGTTCAGTTGAAAGTGAAATTCAGTATTCGGACAAATTACTTAATGTTGATCTGAACTTTCTGGAAGCAAAAAATAATCAATCAAGAAGCAGGTTGGGCTTAAAGGGTACACTTCCAATTGATTTCGCATTTTATTCGGAGGAAAGATTAATCCCGAATAAAATCGTTGATATGACTCTCTTTGCGGATAACTTTGATCTTCGCTTTGTTACAGGCCTTATAGCAGGAACAAGAAACATCAATGGGTTTATGAATGGAAATATTAATTTTAGCGGACCATACAATAATCTTAAAAATAATGGTGAACTTACGATAAGCAATTCTTCGTTTGTTCTTGTGGCAAATAATCTAAAATACATTCTCGATTCCAAAATTAACTTTGAAAATAATAAAATAGTACTCTCTAGCTTAAATCTGAAAAACGAACCTAATATAAAAAATGGCGGAACGATGACAGCTAAAGGTGAATTTGTCCTGCGGAATTTTCAAATTGAAAGTATTAATCTAAATGCCTCCGGCGCTTTAAAATTGCTCGATGAGCGGTTCAGATCGGCTGACCCATCATTGTTTGGTGATATTACTGTGAGGACACGCGATGATATAGTGTTTACTTCATCCGAAGACCGAAGCTATCTGAAAGCTGATTTAATACTTGATAGGAATGCAAATATTACATATTCACCTACTCAATCTGCTTTCGCGAATGAAAATGATAAGTTCACATATATTTTTAAGTTAGGTGAAGATGAGGATTTATCGAAAAAGGAGATTGATAGCTTAATCCAGGTTGCAGAACTTAAGAAGGAAGAGATACAGAAGGAAACAATAATTCCTTTCGATCTTGATTTGAAAATTCAAGTTGAAGATGAAGTAAAAGTTGTATTTGTACTTTCACGAGAATTTAAACAAAATCTTACCGCATATCTTGGAGGAAATTTTGAATATACAATTCTTAATGATGTGCCTTTTACGCGTGGGGAATTAGTATTACTTGACGGTTCAAAATTGGATTTCATTAAAACATTTCAGGCAGAAGGTAATGTTAAATTTCTTAATGAGATAGATAATCCTTATGTTGACGTAACTGCAACCTATGAAAGTTTTTATAGTCCCGATACAGTGAGAACCGGTGCTAATGAGTGGGACGTTCAGATAAAGATCAAAGTGGAGGGTCCTGCTAAAAATATTACAACTAATTTTCTTCAGGATGAGAGTAACGTTTCGGTTTATAAGAGCAGAAGAAACGCCAATCAGTTTGAGCTTGATGCCACTAAAACTGCATCCGATGCTATGTTCTTTATTATCGTAAATAAGTTTCCGGAAGATGCATCACTCCAGGAATCAAACTTTGCTGCCTCAACTGCAGCTTCACTTGCGGGATCGATTGTCGGCAATGTTTTGAATGAAAAACTGGGAGATGTTGTTCGAAGTGTTAACGTTCAGCAAGTCGGTACCGAGACAAAATTTAGCTTAATAGGAAAAGTTGCGGATTTCAGATATGAAATTGGCGGAACTTCGCAGGTATTCACGGATTTCAGCCGTGCGAACGTAAAGATTGAGCATCCGTTATATTTTCCGAATCTAATTATTAGATTTGATAGAAAAGAACCTCCTTATCAATCTTCAACCTACAGTGAAATGATTAACGAACTCGGATTAAAATATAGTTTTGTATTCTAATGAAAAATCAAATTAAAACTTTCTTCAAAGAAAATCCCGGCAGCTCCTTTAAATCAAAAGAAATTGCTAAACGGTTGAAGATAAAGGATGAGCAAAGCTACCATCAGCTAAAAAGTGATTTACACCAGCTTGAATCAGAACAGTTCCTTTCAAGGAATGGCAAAAGGTATAAGCTTTACTCAATGCCTGAATCCAACATATTGATAGGATTTTTCAATTTAAATGATGGTGGTTATGGTTTTGTCACACCAAAAAATTCTAAGACCGGAGATATTTTTATAGCTGCACGTAATATTAACAGTGCTTTTCACGGTGATAAAGTTGAGGTTGTTCTGTTTGCAAAACAGAAAGGCAAAAATCTTGAGGGTCAAATAACGAAAGTGATTGAAAGAAAAAGAAAAGAAATTGTCGGACAGTTGAAAAAATCCAGATCATTTTATTTTGTCACACCTGATGATCCCAAAATTCACAGGGATATTTATGTGGATGAGAAAAGTCTGAAAGAATCCAAAACAGGAGATAAAGTTGCAGTTGGAAACATATCCTGGGAAGACAGGATGCAGAATCCTGTAGGAGAAGTAGTTGAAGTGATTGGCAAGGAGGGAACTCTGCACACGGAAGTAACATCTATTGCCCGTGAGTTTGGTATTGCTTTTTTATTTAATGAAAAAACTAACGCCGAAGCCGAGACAATAAATCTGGAAATAGATGAAAAGGAAATTGGAAAACGAATAGACTTTAGAAGTAAAAATGTTTTCACAATCGATCCTGTCGATGCAAAAGATTTTGATGATGCACTATCAATTGAAAAACTGGAAAATGGCAATTACAAAGTCGGTGTTCATATAGCTGATGTCAGCCATTATGTGAAGGCAGGGAGTTCAATTGATAAAGAAGCATCAGGAAGAGGGAACAGTGTCTACCTGGTCGGCAAAGCAATTCCGATGCTGCCGGAAAAACTTTCAAGCAATATTTGTTCTCTTGTTCCAAGCGAAGACAGACTAACCTTTTCCGTTATTTTTGAGATGACAGGAAAAGGTGAAACGGTTAATCATCAAATTGCCAGGACAATTATAAATAGCAAGCGAAGATTTACTTATGAGGAAGCACAAAAAGTTATTGAGTCAGGTGAAGGGGATTTTTCTGATGAAGTCAATCTACTGAATGAACTAGCTAAGCATTTAAGAAGCAAGCGAATGAAAACAGGCAGCTTTGAATTTTTTTCACCTGAAGTAGAATTTCAGCTTGATGAAAGTGGTCATCCATCAAATATTCTTAAAAAGGAAATGAAAGAAAGCAATATGTTGGTGGAAGAGTTTATGTTGCTTGCTAACAAAACTATTGCCGAAAGAATTTTTTCCCGAGGAAATATTCCCTTTGTTTACAGAGTACATGACTTCCCGGATGAGGAAAAGATTACTGAGTTCACAAGATTTGTAAAATCACTTGGCTATTCATTCAATCCGAAGGGTGGTAAAGCTGCAACCCAGTTTAATCAACTTATGCAGCAGGTTAAAGGAACGGAAGAAGAAAGTGTAATTAGTGAGCTTGCTGTTCGATCTATGGCAAAGGCAATATATTCAACAAAAAACATCGGACACTATGGATTGGGTTTTAAAAACTATACTCACTTTACTTCGCCAATCAGACGATATGCGGATTTATTGGTTCATAGAGTTTTGGATAAAACTTTGATTTCAAAATCCGGGAGAAATTATTCTCTTGATCAATTAACTAAAATTTGCGAACATATTTCTGCAACAGAAAGAACAGCTATGGAAGCAGAACGCCGTTCTGTTAAGCTGAAAAAAATTCAATTTCTGCAAAATAAATTAGGCGAGGAGTTTCACGCAGTTATTTCGGGCGTTGTAAATTATGGTATTTTCGTTGAATTAACTGATATTTTAGCAGAAGGTCTGATTCGTGCCAGAGATTTAGAGGGAGATTTTTATGTTTTGGATGAGAAGAAATATTCATTAATTGGCAAGAGAACAAAAAAACAATTTCGGCTGGGAGACAAAATTACTGTAAAACTTGTTCGGGTAGATTTAGAAAATCTTGAATTGGATTTTATAACCAGCAATAGCAAAATTTAAAAATGATAAAACCGATTATTAAAATTCTTGCTCTCATTTTTATTGTGCAGATAAGCCTGTTTGCACAATTCGGCAAGAATAAAGTTCAGTACAAATATTTTGACTGGTATTACATTCAGACAAAAAATTTTGATATTTATTTTAATAATAATGGTGAAACACTTGCTGAGTTTACCGCACACGCTTCCGAAGATGCTTTAGCGAAGATTCAGGAAAGTTTTAAGTATTCAATTAATAACAGAATAACAATCATAGTTTATAACTCACAGAATGATTTCCAGGAGACTAATGTTACTGATTATTATCTAAGTGAAGGTATTGAGGGCTTTACGGAATTGTTTAAGAACAGGGTTGTAGTTCAGTATCATGGTTCATACAAACAATTTCGTCATCTTATCCACCACGAGTTGGTTCACGCTGTGATGAATGATATGTTTTATGGTGGTTCGCTGCAGAACATTATCGCAAACAACATTCAAATAGATATACCGATATGGTTTAGTGAGGGTATGGCTGAGTATCAGGCTCTTGGATGGGATGAAGATACAGATATGTTTATCAGAGATGCAGCCATTAATGAATATTTGCCGGATGTCCAGAGACTGTCAGGTTATTTTGCTTACCGGGGCGGTCAGGCAGTTTTTTATTATATCGCCAGAAGATATGGCAGGGAAAAAATTAGCGAGCTAATTAATTCTTTAAGAAGTCTTGGAAGTGTTGATGCTGCGTTCAAGCAGACCATTGGTTTGAATCTTAAGGAGTTTAACGAAAGATGGAAAAAAGATATAAAGCGTGTTTACTGGCCTGATGTTGCAATAACAGAAGACCCCGATGAGTTTGCAAAACGTTTAACGGATCCTGATGGTGATGAGGGGTTTTATAATACAAGTCCGGCGATTTCTCCACAGGGTGATAAAATTGCTTTCATAACAAACCGTGATTTCTTTTTTAGTCTATATTTAATGGATGCGAGCACTGGCAAGATCATAACAAGACTTGCAGAAGGAAACAGATCTCCAAATTTTGAAGAGTTGAATATTTTGACTCCTGGATTAACATGGTCGCCGGATGGTTCGAAGATTGCAATTGCTGCTTTAAGTCATGGTTACGATATTGTCTACATTTTTGATGTTGAGGAGGAAGATTATATCACACTTCCAATAAAGATGGATGGTGTACAAAGTGTTGCCTGGTCCTGGGATGGAAAGTATTTAGCATTTGTTGGACAAACTGCAAAACAAACAGATATTTATACTTACAACTTAGAAACCAAAGAAATTATAAATTTAACAAACGACATTTTCACTGACAAAGATCCTAACTGGTCTTATGATGGAAAGACAATATATTTTTCTTCGGATAGAAATAGTTATAATAATATTAAAGAAGTTCCCAACGGATTTAAGATTTATAAGCATGACATTTCGCAAACTGAAATTTATGCGCTTGATGTTGAAACTGGTCAGGTAAAAAGAATTACTGACTTACCCAATAGCAATGAAGCTAATCCTATCGTCAGTTATGATGGAAGTCAAATTTTGTTTATCTCGGATCTTAATGGTATTAATAATATCTACAGAAAAAAGCTGGTTTTTTCTTCCGATGATAATTTTGTTAGTGACATAAAAGATATAAAATCTGAACCGGTAACAAATTCTCAATCAGGCTTGTACCAGCTTTCTGCTTCAAAAGATGGTAAGAAGCTGGCATTCTCCTCGTTATATAAATCTTCATTTAATATTTTTCTATTAAATAATGCTTTCGATTCCGAGCTTGATGTGAAGGAACTGCCAGCAACTAAATTCAGGCAGGGCAAATTGGATCTGGATGCTCCTCCTCTGGATCAAAATAAGGAAGCTGAGGGTGATACCACAGATTTTAATCCTTCAATGTTTTTTAGCGGCAGTTTTGTTGATTCAACAAAAAAATATGGAGACTCGGTCACAGTTGATTTTGGTAATTATGTTTTTGGTACTGAGCAAGTGGTTAGCACGAAAAAAAATGATGAAGCTGATTCATTAAGTGCAATTGAAAACCTTGATGAGGAAGGCAACTTTAAAGTAAATCAGTACAGGATTAACTTCGCTCCCGATCTGATATATGCAAATGCTGCATACAGCACATTGTATGGATTAATTGGGTCAACAGTTATTTCTTTTAGTGATGTACTTGGAAATCATCGTTTAATTGGAGTTACAGGACTTCAAATTGATTTAAAGAACAGTGATTATGGTCTTGCTTACTACTATCTGGCAAAACGAATTAATTGGGGTATTGAAGGATTTCATACTGCAAGATTCGTTCGCCTTCTTAGAGTTGATCCGCGAGGATTTTTAACTTCTAATTTATTCCGCTACAGAAATTTTGGTATTTCTGGTTCGGCAAGTTTTCCACTCAACAGATTTTACAGGTTTGATTTTGGAGCCAGTGTCCTGAATGTTACTGGTGAAAACCTGGATAATATTATGGAGCCAACTGAAAATATAACCTTCACTGTTCCTCAAGTAAGTTTTGTTCACGATAATGTTTTGTGGGGATATACAGCACCTATTCAAGGAACCAGATATCGTTTTGATGTTTTCGGTAACCTTGGGGTTACAGATCCGAATAAAAGCTTTTATTCTATTATCGGTGATATGAGAACTTATCTCAGATTTTTCTATGATCATTCACTCGCGTTAAGAATATCAGGCGGTTACTCGGGTGGTGAAAATCCACAGAGATTTTTTATTGGCGGCACAGAAAACTGGATAAACAGAACTTTCGCTACCACTGAAATACCAATTGAATCTGCATCAGACTTTGCATTTCTTACCGCTGTGCTTCCATTGCGTGGTTACAATTATTCAGAACGAATTGGAACAAGGTATCTCCTGGCGAATATGGAGTTAAGATTCCCACTTATACGTTACTTGTTAACAGGAGGGTTACCTCTGCTGTTCAGCAATATTATAGGCGTGGCTTTTGTTGATGCCGGTGCGACCTGGTATGACAACAGCAAGGTAAGTCTGTTTACCAAAAACTCTCAAGGAAATCTTATTACTGATGATTTGCTTGTTGGTACTGGTGTCGGAGCCAGAGTGTATTTCCTCTACTTCCTGCTTCGCTTTGATGTTGCCTGGGCTTATAATATTGAAGGGTTTTCAAGCCCTAAATTTTATTTCTCGCTTGGTGCAGATTTTTAGTGATAGAATCTTAAATATCATTTAACGATTTCTAATAATCCTCTCTCTTCAATCAAACTAATTCTTATTTCTTATCATCTTTAACTGCCTTCTTTTCAGTAGTCGATGGCTTGCTATCAGTCTCATTGCTTTTCTTGCTTTGCTGAGATTTACCTTTGTAATCAGTTTGATAGAAACCGCTTCCTTTGAAGATTGGCCCCGAACCGGTTCCAATAATTCTTTTTAATCTTCCTTTACATTGCGGACACTCCGTCAATTGTTCAGCGTTCATAGTCTGAAAATATTCGAATGTATAATTACAATCAGAGCATTTATAGTCGTACGTTGGCATAATTTAACCTTACTTATTACAAAAGTGATTTATTCAGTTAAGCGAATTTAATTTATTTTCTCTAAATTTGATTAGCATTCTTAAAAGTGGATTCAAATTAAAATGAATAATACTAAAATCTCTCATCTAAGCATCAACAAATATTATTTTTTAACCCTGTTCTTTTTGACTGTACTTAGCTTAAATGGCTGCTTAAATTATTATCAAGAAGTAACGCTGTACCCTGACGGCTCTGGAAAAATGCGGATTGATTACTGGATGAGATTTGCAAATGAGGAAAGTGAAAAGGTAGTTGATAACTTGGGTATCTTTAATTCTGATTCAATCAGATCAGAATTTCAGTCTAATTTCAGCAGTGTTGAAAGTGTAAATATTTATAGAGATACGACAGACTTTTCGACGCATGCAATTATTGATATTTCATTTACTCATATTGACTCTCTTAATCAAGCGAAAGTGTTTTCTGAATACAAATTTTCTTTCGTTGAGAAGACAGGTGGGCAAATAGTTTTTAGTCAATTCATCCCACCGATTGCAACCGGTTTTGGCATCGATGCAAGCACTTTTACGGTTACATACAAGTATACAATCCCTGGGGATATTTTAAATCATAATGCTCATCAGGTCTCCGGAAAATCACTTACCTGGCTGTACAACCTTTCTGAAATTGGTGGTGGAAAAGCAATTTCAGTAACCTTCCAGCCTTATAAATTAAAGGAAACACCGGTATGGATATACATTTTATCCGGTGCCGTATTATTACTCGTAATATTCTTTTTGTTGAAAAAACGAAAAAGCTGAGTATATTGATCTCATAGAATTGAAAATAAAGCCATGGTAATTTGTTGACTTAACTAGGGGCTTTACATATATTTGTCCTCTATTTTTTTAAAGAAAATCGAAGTTTTTATGGCAACGAACGATTATATGGTTTTTGCCGGTGGCTCTAATATTCCGCTCGCAAAAAAAATCTCTTCCAGGATAGGGAAACCCCTCGGAATGATTGAATTAAAGAGATTTAGTGACGGTGAGATATGGGTTAAATATGGTGAGAATATACGTGGATTGGATGTATTCATTATTCAATCTACCAATCCTCCAGCGGAAAATTGGATGGAGCTGCTGATAATGATAGATGCGGCAAAGCGTGCTTCAGCAAAAACAATTACTGCCGTTATCCCGTATTTTGGTTATGCACGTCAGGATAGAAAAGATCAGCCGAGAGTTGCGATAACAGCAAAACTGATGGCTAATCTGCTTACAGGTGCAGGAGCGAGTCGTATTGTAACAATGGATTTACATGCTGCACAAATTCAGGGCTACTTTGATATTCCTTTTGATCACCTTTATGGGTCGTCAGTGTTCAGAGACAGGATTGAGATGCATAAAAAGAATCTTGTTGTTGTCTCACCCGATGTAGGAGGTATAAAGATTGCCAGAGCATATGCAAAAATGCTTGATTGCGGTTTGGTTGTTATAGATAAACGAAGACCAAAACAAAATCTTGCGGAAGTCATGAATATTATTGGTGATGTTGAAGGTAAAGATATTTTGATTGTTGATGATCTTATTGACACTGCCGGAACATTTGTTGGAGCTATTGAAGCATTAAAAGAAAAAGGCGCTCAGGATATATATGGCGCAATCACACATCCGGTCCTATCGGGTAAAGCATTAGAAAGAATAAGTAATTCGAAAGTAACAAAATTATATGTTACGGATACAATAAATGTCGAAGGCATTGATAAGGAAAATAAAATTCAAGTAATTACTTCCGCAGAATTATTTGCAGAAGCAATTCGCAGAGCGTTTAATAACGAATCTATTAGTTCATTATTTCATATTGATAAAGGTTAACAGGAGTTCTAGCCAAAATGGAAACAACAAAATTAAAAGCGTCAGAAAGAAAAGATTTTACTAAATCTGAGACCAGAAGGATCAGAAACGAAGGAACGATACCTGGAGTTTTTTATTCAAAAAATAATAAACCTCTTCATATTAGTGTTGCTGATAAAGCAATTAATCCACTCGTATTCACTGCAAAAACTCATCTGATTTCACTTGAGTTAGAGGGGCACGATGAGTATGAATGTATTATTAAGGATGTTCAGTTTCATCCCGTTACCGACAAGGTTATACATTTTGATCTTCTCGGGTTGACAAAGGGTGAAAAGATTAAGCTTGAAATACCCGTGCAGTTAGTAGGTTCTCCGATTGGTGTAAAAGAAGGAGGAGTAATTCAGCACGTTATGCATAAAATAGAGGTTGAATGTTTACCCCGAAATATTCCAGAGCATATTACAATAGATATTTCAGGATTAAAACTGAATGATTCAGTTCATATCAGTGATTTAAAGTATGACGATATTGAATTTACAGATCCTCAGGATTCGCTGATAGTTCAAATTACACATGCTAAGGTTAAAGAAGAAGCTGCCCCAGTTGCTGAAGCTGTTGCTGAAGAGACTGCAGAACCTGAAGTAATAGCAAAAGGTAAGAAAGAAGAGAAGGAAGAAGAATAACAAATTCCTGTTTACGTTGCGGGTTATATTTGGAATAGGAAATCCCGGCATTCGGTATGAAAGTACCAGGCATAATGCCGGATTTTTATTGTTAGATTATTTTGCACGAAAAAAATCATTAAACTTTAAAGCTGCAGCAGGTGAATATTTAGAAGCGTTTGGCAAAATTGATGTTCAGGATTATGTTCTTATTAAACCTGTCACTTATGTTAATAATAGTGGTATAGCAGCGCGACAGTTGTTTGATAAATACAGTATTACATCTGAAGATTTCCTTGTTGTTTGTGATGATACGAATTTAAAGAATTATATTTTACGAGTGCGCCTGTCAGGAGGCGATGGAGGGCATAACGGATTAAGCTCAATTATCTATCATCTTATATCAGATCAGTTTCCACGAATAAGAATTGGTATAGGTAGTAATCCACCGGAAACAGCTTTATCTGACTACGTGCTGTCCGAATTTTCAAAAGAAGAGTTAGAAGAATATCAGAACACTTTTTATAAGGGTTCTCAACTAATTGAAGAATTTATATTTGGCGGCAGCAAAAAGATGCTAGAGGCAAATAGTATTTTAATGAAATCTGAAAATCAAAATAATCCGAACCAAAATATTTAATAACCACGGGAGAAAATTATGCCATCATTTTTCTATATCATTCCTTTCTTCGGAGTTATAGCACTTTTATTTACTTTTTTCAAATCTTCCTGGATAAGTAAAAAAGATCCCGGCACTGATAGAATGAAAAAAATCGCCGGTCATATCTCTGAAGGGGCGATGGCCTTTTTGAAATCTGAATATAAAATCCTTTCCATCTTTGTTGTTTGTGTTGCCATTCTGCTTGCAGTATCAGCAGACCCTGTTGATTCCTCACCTCTAGTCGCTGTTTCATTTATTGTTGGTGCTTTATGTTCAGCCCTTGCAGGATACATCGGAATGAAAGTCGCAACAAAAGCAAATGTCCGAACAACTAATGCTGCAAGAACCAGTCTTGGCAAAGCTCTTGAAATAGCATTTGCTGGTGGTTCTGTTATGGGGATGGCAGTTGTTGGATTGGGAGTGCTTGGTTTGGGAACTCTCTTTATTATTTATTCTGATTTGTTCGGAGTGACTAATATCCACGATCTTAACAGAGTGATTACAGTAATAACCGGGTTTTCTTTTGGAGCTTCATCTATTGCACTATTTGCCCGTGTCGGTGGTGGTATCTATACGAAAGCCGCAGATGTTGGTGCTGATTTAGTTGGAAAAGTTGAGGCAGGTATTCCAGAAGATCATCCACTTAATCCGGCTACTATTGCTGATAACGTTGGTGATAACGTCGGTGATGTTGCCGGAATGGGTGCAGATCTATTTGAATCTTATGTTGGTTCAATAATCGGAACCATGGTGCTTGGCGCAGCATTCTTCGGTTTACCTGAATTTGCTGAAAACTACAATGGACTAGGCGCAATTCTTCTCCCCCTTGCTGTTGCTGGTATCGGAATTGTCATGTCGATATTCGGAACATTTTTTGTCAGAGTTAAAGAAGGCGGCGATCCACAAAAAGCGCTTAACCTCGGAGAATTTGGTTCATCATTTTTGATGATCATAGCGTTGTATTTTATAATTGATTGGATACTACCTGCTCAGTGGACATATGATGATCCTCTTTACGGAATTTCTTATCAAGTAACTTCGCTCGGAATTTTCTTCGCAACAGTAATCGGATTGGTTGCAGGAGTGCTGATCGGAGTAATTACTGAATTTTTTACCGGTTTTGGTAAACCTCCTGTCAAATCAATTGCGAGACAGTCTTTAACCGGAACGGCAACAAATATTATTGCTGGTCTCAGTAATGGTATGTTTTCCACTGCTATTCCTGTAATCATCATTGCGATTTCTATAATTGCTGCATTCCATTTTGGCGGATTGTACGGAATTGCAATTGCTGCTGTTGGTATGCTTTCAAACACAGGTATTCAGTTAGCTGTTGATGCATATGGTCCAGTTTCGGATAACGCCGGTGGTATTGCAGAAATGTCGAAGCTTCCAAAGGAAGTAAGAGAGAGAACAGATAAACTTGATGCAGTAGGAAATACAACCGCGGCAATCGGAAAAGGTTTCGCTATTGGTTCGGCAGCATTAACTGCATTGGCTTTGTTTGGTGCATTTATGACAGCCGCAAACATCAAATCAATTGATATTTCAAAAGCTGGTGTGATGGCTGGTTTGTTTGTGGGTGGAATGCTTCCATTTTTATTCTCAGCATTAGCTATGAGTGCGGTTGGTAAAGCAGCTATGGCTATGATTGAAGAAGTTCGAAGACAGTTCAAGAATATCCCGGCACTTACAAAAGCTTTGGCCATTATGAAAAAGTATCACGGAAAAGAACAGTCTGAATGGTCACACGAAGATATCAAGACATTTGACGAGGCCGATGGAGCTGCTGAGTATGGAAAATGTGTTGCCATTTCAACTAAAGCTGCAATCAGAAAGATGGTTGTTCCTGGCCTGCTGGCTGTTTTATCTCCAGTTGCTGTTGGTTTTCTGGGAGGTGCTGAAATGCTCGGCGGATTGTTGGCGGGAGTTACTGTGACAGGCGTATTAATGGCTATTTTCCAGGCCAATGCGGGCGGTGCCTGGGATAATGCAAAAAAAATGTTTGAAAGCGGTCTTGAAGTCGATGGTCAGAAGTATTTTAAAGGTTCAGATCCACATAAAGCCGCAGTGGTTGGTGATACTGTTGGTGATCCGTTTAAGGACACTTCCGGTCCTTCTTTGAATATTTTAATCAAATTAATGGCAGTAATTTCACTTGTTATTGCTCCATTAATTAAATAGATTTGTCGCCCAAAAGAATATTTTTTAACAACCCTGCTTCCTGCAATTTAATTGCAAGAGGCCTTAAGTCCATAGGGAGGTAGTTCTATAAATGAGTAAACGTGTATACGAAAGTGCCATTCTTATAAATGCTGCACTTGATGATGAAGCCATAAAAAATCTCATCGGAAGAGTCAAAGAAAATATTATTACCAACGGTGGTGAGATTTTAGAAATAGAAGATTGGGGAAGAAAAAGACTTGCTTACCAGGTAAAGAAAAGCAAGATCGGTTATTATGCAATCTTCAGATTTAATTCCCTGCCTGACCTCATTCCAAAACTTGAAAGATATTATCAGTTAGATGAAACTATTTTAAGATATCTGACTATTACCCTCTCAAAAGAAGCACTCGAGCAAATTGAAATTGATAAATCTCTGTTACCTCAATTAGTTGAAGAAGTGGAACAAATACCAGTCGTTCCTCCGGAAGAAGCTGATGAGGATGTTGAAGAGACACCTGTAATTGACGTATAAACATAAACAATGATATGATGGAGGATTAAATCATGGCCGAACTGAAAATGCCGGAAATTAATTACGTGATAGTTGCTGGCAATTTAACTAAAGACCCAATCTTTAGAGAAACTACAAATAAAACCCCTGTTGTAAATTTCTCTTTAGCTTCAAACAGAAGATTTAAAGACAGCACTAATTCCTGGCAGGAGGATGTTTGCTACGTTGGCATTGTTGCATGGAATAAGCTCGCAGAAAGCTGTAAAGAAAGACTTAAAAAAGGTTCCGCTGTTTTAGTTGATGGCGAATTGCAAAGCAGGACATGGAAAACAGATGATGGGCATAACCGCAGTATAGTTGAAATCAAAGCAAGAAGAATCCAGTTCCTTAATAAGAGAGGAAAATTTGTTGATGCTGACGCTATAAGCGAAGAAGAAGATAATTCTGTAGTTATAGAGGAAAACGATGCTGATTACACAGAGGATTCTTTTGACAAATTTTTATCAAATGAAGAATCAGATTTAATGAAGGATAAATAATTATGATGACGCAAAAAAAAGAAATCAAAACAAAAAGAATCTGCCGATTTACCCAGGCAAAAATCAAGTACATTGATTATAAAAATGTTAAGCTGCTGCAAAAATTTGTTTCCGAGCAGGGAAGGATAATTCCCAAAAGAATTACAGGTACCAGCTCTAAATATCAGAGACAGCTGGCAATAGCCGTTAAAAGAGCACGGCATATGGCTCTGCTGCCATACGTTTCTGAAAGCATAAGATAGTAAAAAAGGAGTTATAAGATGAAAGTAATACTAAGACAGAATTATGAACCGCTTGGACAGGTAGGCGAGGTTGTTGACGTTAAAGATGGTTATGCACATAATTTCCTTCTGCCAAGAAAGATTGCCTACATTGCTCTTGATGGAAATTTAAGAGCTCTCGAAGATGAGAAAAAAGCTGTAATCAAAAAAGCCAAACACGAATTGCAGGCAGCTGAAACTTTAGCCACTGAATTAGAAAAAGTCTCGATTACTATCCCTGTTCAGGTTGGAGAGGAAGATAAGATTTTTGGTACTGTTACTTCGCAGATGATTGCTGATAACCTTAAAGAAAAAGGTTACGAAATTGATAAAAGAAAAATAGAAATTGAAGAATCGATTAAGACACTTGGCATTTACAGTGTAAACATAAAAGTTCATCCTAGTGTAGGTGCGAAGGTTAAAGTTTGGGTTGTAAGAGAGTAAACAATTAAAAGTATGAATAAAAAAAGGGAAGCAGTTGCTTCCCTTTTGATTTTAAACACTTTGTCAAATTCAATTAACTTTAATTTTCTTTTCTCTGATCATTTTGGCAATATCGGCAGTTCCGTTTTTGCTTATGGTCTTCAAAGACTTAGCTGATAATTTAATTGTAACCTCGCGGTTTAATTCCTGAACCCAGATTCTTTTTTTCTGCAGATTGGGTAAAAATCTTCTTTTAGTCTTATTATGAGCATGGGAAATACTGCTTCCGTATCGTGGCCCTATTCCAGAGACCTGACATTTTCTAGCCATTATAAACTCCTTTGATATCAATAACTGTTAAATTTTGAGCGCTAAATATAAAGAATTTTTCCTTAAACAAAACGATATTTTCTAATGTTTTTACCCTATTTGTGGCGTCATTAAATATTAATTTTGGGTTGATAAATTCAATCATAATTCTATCTTAGCAATAGTATTTTAGATCTTATCAACAATAATTAGCCCCGGAAATATTTAGAGGTAACCAATGGAATATTATGAATTACATCCCGTTAATCCGGAACTCAGGTTTATAAATAAGGCTATTAATATACTTAAAGAAGGTGGTGTGATCATTTACCCAACCGACACAGTGTATGGAATCGGGTGTGATATTTTCAATAAGCAGGCACTGGACAGAGTAAAAGAGATTAAAAGTAATCCGGATATAAAATTGTTAAGCTTCATTTGTCCCGACCTGAAGGATATTGCAAAGTACGCAAAGGTCTCAGATTATGCCTATAAAACTATGAAACGTTTATTACCAGGTCCATATACTTTTATTCTTCCTGCGGCTAAGAACGTTCCTAAAAAATTATGGAGCAAAAGAAAAACAGTTGGTATTAGAATTCCTGATCATCCTGTTGCTTTAAAGATTGTTGAGGGATTAGGGAACCCGATAGTTAGTACAAGTACAACAACACGTAAGGGCGAGTTGCTTATTGATCCTCTTGAGATAAGATCGGTCTTTGATTTCCAGGTGGATTTAATGCTTGCATCAGGAAACCTTAGTGGAACACCATCCAGCGTAATTGATTTGAGCGGAGAAGAACCTGTGATAGTTCGTGAAGGTGCTGGCGATATAACATCACTTACTTAACTATTTATCTTTTCTCACAATTTGTGTGGATGACGCTTGAGCCAGCGGGGTTAAAATGACCTGGTTAATATTTACATTTTGTGGTCGTGTCGCACAGAATAAAACTGTTTCGGCAACATCCTTTGGACTAAGCGGTTTTATTCCTGTATAAACTTTCTTTGCTCGTTCCTTATCCCCTCTGAACCTTACAATACTGAACTCTGTTTCGACCATTCCTGGATCTACGCCAGTAACTTTTATGCCTTTATCAAGTACATCGTAACGAGTTGATTGACTTAAAGCTTTAACAGCAAACTTTGTAGCCGCATAAACATTTCCGGCGGGATAAACATCATGACCAGCAGTTGATCCGATGTTTATGATATGGCCTTTCTTTCTATTAACCATTAAAGGAAGAACGTGTCTTGTTACATAAGCCAGGCCTTTAACATTCGTGTCAATCATTTCATCCCAGTCTTCTTTTTTGCCCTCGTGAATTTTATCAAGTCCGCGTGAAAGTCCTGCATTGTTAATGAGAAAATCAATTTTATTCCAGTTATTATCCAGAGAGTTGATTACTTCTTCAACCTGCACGTAATTTCGAACATCGAGTTGAATAAATTTGACTTTGATTCCATAATCCTTCACTAATTTTTTGCCAAGTGATTTTAACCTTTCTATTCTTCTGGCAGTCAGAATCAAATTTGATTTTTCTCTTGCAAAAACTTCTGCACAGGCTTTGCCAATTCCTGCAGAAGCACCGGTGATAAAAGTTACTTTTCCATTCAATAAACTCATTATAATACTCTAAAAGTGAAAGTTGTGTTAAACAAAGTTAAAAATATTTGATGTGAAAATTAATTTATTGAGATTAATTAGGGAAAAATATTTAATTAAAAACACCCTCTATTTTCTCACCGCAGGATTTACAGTAGCCGTTTACTATCTTATTTAAGATGACCGAGTGCCAGTCTCGCTTAATTAATTTCTCATTACAATTTGGACAATATGTAGTTTGTCCTTCAGCGTTGTGAACGTTTCCAACGTAGCAATACTTAATTCCCATATCCATCGCAATTTTTCTTGCTCTGGTCAGAGTTTTTTCCGGCGTTCTCTCTTTATCTCTCATCTTAAAGTCGGGATGGAAAGCAGTGAAGTGTAATGGGACACTATCTCCAAGATTATTCAGTATCCAATCACATTCCTGCTTAACTTCTTCAGATGAATCGTTCTCATCTGGAATGAGTAAAGTTGTTATTTCAAACCATACATCAGTTTCATTTTTTAACCAGATGAGAGTGTCAAGCACATCTTCCAGATGTGAGTAAGTATTTTTCCAGTAAAATCTTTCCGTGAATCCTTTCAAATCAACATTCGCCGCATCGATATACTTGTAAACATCTTTGCGGGCTTCTTTATCAATGTATCCCGCAGTCACCATCACTGACTTGATTTCTTCTTCTCTCGCAATTTTGGAAATGTCAATCACGTACTCACCAAAGATTGTGGGATCGTTATAGGTAAAAGCGATTGAAGGGGTACCATAACTTTTTGCAAGTGCAACAACTCCTTCTGGTGAAACATCCAGCGAATTATCATCGTCAAGCTTTGCTTTACTCATTGACCAGTTCTGGCAGAACTTACAACCAAGGTTGCAGCCTGCAGTTCCAAAACTTAATATTGATGTGCCAGGAAGAAAATGATTAAGAGGTTTTTTTTCGACTGGATCAATTGCGAATCCAGTTGGTCTTCCGTAACCGATTGAGTAAAGTTTTCCATCAATGTTTTGACGGATATAACAAAAGCCAGGCTGACCAACACCAATTTTACAATAACGTGGACAAAGTGTGCAGAGAATTCTATCTTCTTCAGTTGCTTCCCACCATTTTGCTAGTACTCTGTTCATCGTAAAACAAATTCAACAATAATTATAAAATTTCAAAATGCAAAAAGTCGCTTCTGCCTTTCTCAGAAAACGGCGCTCGTGACAGAAATATAACAAGTTCACCTTTATTAACAATCCCAGCGTTTAGTATTAAATTTTTTGCGTCTTCAATTGCAGCGTGCTGTTTATCAATTTTTTCAATGAATAGAGCGTTAACTCCCCATCGAAGGCACAAATTATTCATCGTTTCGAAACTATCGGACAGAGCAATGATTTTTGCCGAAGGACGAAACTTTGCTAATCCACGGGCTGCCCTTCCTTTATATGTAAAAACAACAATTGCATTCGCCTTGATTTGATGTGAAACAGAAGTTATCCCTTTCAGAACTGAATCAAATAAATTTTCTTCGAATGCTTCGGGAATTTGAAATTTAATATTTTCATTCTGTAAATAATGCTGTTCAGAATTAATAATAATTTCCTGCATCATTTTAACTGTTTCAACAGGATGTTTACCAACAGAAGTTTCACCGCTCAGCATTACAACATCAGTTCCATCCCAGACTGCATTCGCAACGTCAGCAGCTTCCGCGCGAGTTGGTATCGGTGAATTTATCATCGACTCTAGCATCTGTGTCGCAGTTATTACAAGCTTTCCGGTTTCATTGCATCGTTTTATAATTTCTTTTTGAATCACAGGTACTTTAGCAGGGGAGAGTTCAACTCCGAGATCACCGCGTGCAACCATAATTCCGTCGGCTGCATTTAGAATTGAATCGAATGCATCGATAGCTTCTTTCTTTTCAATTTTAGCAATAACCGGCGTAGGCTTTCCATTCTTACTCAACCATTCTTTCAATTGGATAATATCTTCTGCCTTCCTTACAAAAGATAGTGCAATGTAATCAACAGGTTTATCGATTAAAAAATTAAGATCTTCAAAATCTTTTTCTGTGAGTGATGGAGTTGACAGTTTCATACCCGGCAGGTTCATTCCTTTCCTGGGTGAAAGGATACCACCGTTTTCAATTTCACAAACGATTGAAGTTCCTTTCTTCCTGATAATCTTTAATCTGATCAGTCCGTCATTTATTAGAATCAAATCTCCGACTTCGGAATCTCTCTGTAAATTTTGATATGAGGTTGAAATAATTTTTTCATTGCCGGTAACATCCTCTGTTGTTATCTCAATCTCTTTTCCCGAGAAAATTTCAATTTTCGGTTCACTTAATTCACCGATCCTGATTTTCGGTCCCTGAAGATCTGCTAAGATTGCTAGTGGAGAATTTAATTCTGTTCTTGCAGTGTGATTGTTTTCAAACAGCGATGAGAAAAAATCATAGTTGCCATGCGACATATTTAATCGGACTGCGTTCACACCAGCAGCGATTAATTTTTTTATGCTTTCAACACTGGAAGTTTGCGGACCAAGTGTTGCGAGTATTTTAGTTTTTCTTGAATTACTATTCAAAATTTTTATTTCCTTCTCCTTTTGCTTGCTGGCTTTGAATTTTCATTTTTGATAGCGCGGGATTTCTTATACATCTCTTTCAACTTTTGCTCAACCAGTGAGAATACAGAATTTTTCTCATAGCCTTTAGGTGTTTTCTTCCCTGCTTTCACCCCCGTTAATATTTCTATGCCCTCTTCTATCCTTGATATTGGATAGATGCGAAACTGTTTTTCCTTAACTGCTTCAATTACTTCTTCACTTAACATTAATTCCTTAACATTTTGGACAGGGATAACCACACCTTGTCTTCCGGTCAATCCATCGTGTTTGCAAACCTCGAAGAAACCTTTAATTTTTTCATTCACACCGCCAATTGGCTGAACATCACCTTTCTGATTTAATGAACCTGTAACAGCTATACCTTGCTTAATCGGCAATCCTGATAAAGTCGAGAGTAGTGCATAAATCTCTGCACACGAAGCACTGTCTCCATCCACAGTTCCGTAAGATTGTTCGAATACCAGATTTACATTGAATGCAAGTGGTATATCCTGTCCAAATGTTTCTTTGAAGTAACCGGAAATGATAAGCACCCCTTTATTGTAATGCCTTCCGCTCATTCCAGCTTCCCGTTCAACGTTTATAATATTTCCGCTGCCGAGTGAAACAGTTGCAGTTATTCGTGTTGGCCTGCCAAATGAATAAAAATCTGCTTCATAGACTGCAAGTCCGTTGATCTGTCCAACCCGTTCTCCTGTTGTATCCATCAGAAAGCTGCCGTCTTCATACATATCAGAAATTTTTGATTCCAGCATTCCATGCCTGTTGACTGCATTTTTATATGCTTTCTTTATATGCTCTGCATTTACAACATCAAAGCCATCATCAATTGCCCAGAAATTTGCTTCGCGTGCGAGGTCAGCAATTTTTGAGAAACGAGTCGTTAGCTTATTCTTCTGTCCTGCGAACATTGCTGCTATTTCCATCAGGTATGCGATTGCAGATTTATCAAACTCCTTGAGCTTTTCATCTTTAATTAATTTCTTTATTACCCGGGCATATTCAGTTAGAACTTTATCCGAGCGCTTAATTTCATAATCAAAATCCGCTTTGATTTTAAACATCTTTTTGAAATCGTATTCATACTCTGAGAGCAGAGCATAAATGTGCTGGCTTCCAATCAATATTACTTTTAATTCAATATCAATTGGTTCCGGTTTCAAGGTTGAGGTTGACATCTGAAATATTGTTGGTGAATCCTGGAATTCGAGTTTGTTATATGTGAGTACTCGTTTCAATGTTTTCCAGACGCCCGGTTCTTCAAACAAATGCATTACATTTAAAACAATGTAACCGCCGTTTGCTCTTAAAAGCGAACCGCCTTTAATGTTTGTGAAATCACTAAAAAAACTTCCTCTGCCATCGTTGATTTTTTCGATGGCTCCAAAAAGATTTGAGTAGGTTGGTGATGTTTCTATAATGATAGGGCATTCATTTATGTCTGAATTATCAAGGATGATATTTACATTGTATTCTTTGAAGTAGTCTATAATAAAACCTTCATTGGTTGTTTCTCCTAGAGGTTTTGCACCTTTGAAAGCCTGAATATTTTCCAGGATATTTTTCTCAACCTCCTCAAGGTATTCATACACTTTCGTTTCTTTGTATTTTTCCTGAAGATTATCAATAATTCCTTTAACACCATTTATAATGCTTCCTCTTTCAAGTGCCTGCAGTTTATCCTGAAACTCTTCACTGGTCT